>CAMZAC010000029.1 GCA_947304085.1 uncultured Alphaproteobacteria bacterium | reverse complement strand
ATTATTTGTAAAAGAATTAGAATTTATATTGCTTGCAGATATTATCAATGATTTATCTGAATTTATTGTTGTATTTTGAACCAAACTTACATTTGAATCAACTTCCCCATCTATAACTATACTACCTGTTCCAGTAATAGATTGAGCTATTGTTCCGCCAGTAATACTCAATATACCATTATTTGTTGTGGCGACATCCAGCCTGTCTGCATTCGCAGATACATTACCTGAAATTTCTGTATTACCATATGCAGATATATTTTCAGACAATGTTCCACCAGACAATTTTAATAAACCACTGTTACTCAATGTTGCTGCATGTATATTATTAGCCGATATTTCTAGAGAGGCATTCGCATTAATATTCGTCATGGATTGTGCCATATCAACACTAGATACCACGTCGCCATCTATAACAATATTACCAGAACCAGATACAGAATTTGATAGCGTTCCACCTGTTAAAGTTAGAGTTTTGTTTTCAGCTATAGATATACTTGTTTGAAGGTATGTTTGCAATGTATCAGCATTCATACTTAAGTCATAAGCAAGCTCTATTGTACCATTACCTGTAATAACTCTATCTATTGTTCCGCCTGTTAATGATAATTCCTGCCCTTCATTCACAATTACAGCGGCTGAATTTAAAAAATCTGCATTTGTTGATACATGACCGTCTATTAAAAGTGTTCCTTCCCCATTAATATCTTGGTATATTTGGTCACCTTTTAACGTTAAGGTATAACCTTCGTCTATTTTAATCTTTGTTTGCAATGTGTTGTTCGGCAAAAGCCAACCATTGGTGGTATCTAACACATCTGCAATTAAATCATGAGCAATTTCTGTTGTGCCAACACCTTCGATAAGTGTTTGTATAGTTTCCCCATCTGTTAGAATTAAAGTTCTATTATTTTGTATACTAACCTGTCTGACGTTTAATAAATAATCCGCATTTGATGATACATTACCATTTATATGTACTATTCCGCCATTTAAATAGGTATTCAACGTCCCGCCCGTTAATGTTAATGGACTAGCACCACCAGTTATTGATACTGTATTTGTCTGTAATTTATCAGCAAGAGTCCAAACGTTCGCACTTATTTCTAATTGTCCAGTTCCATATATTGTGTGCCCTAAGGTACCAAATGATGTCAAATTAAGTGTATAACCATTTGTGTCTATATTTTCTGTAACATCTCCGGGGGCATAAGCTGTATTTTCTGTAAGGACTATGTCCGCAACAGCTGAAGTAGAAACAAACAATGTAAAAAATAAAAACGCCATAAAACCAGATTTATAGTTTGTTTCCTCTGGGGTTTGTATCAACACATCTGAACAGTCTTTAGTATATGTGATTTTATAATTTTTTGTTTCTTGATATTCTGTTTGCAAAAACTCTTTTATTTTTATAATTGTTTTTTCTAACAAATTCATGTCGTTTTGACATAAATCATCCAAAACATCACAGTCATCTAGTTCAAAAATGACATATTTGTTATTATTTTGTGTAACACGTAAAATATAGTTTTTCTTATATGGTTCAACCTTTACATGCTTTATATGTGGAAAATTGGCAATTTGTACAGATTCTGATATTTTTTCATAAATAATTTTTGCATTCATATTCTACTCCCACATTATAGTAAAAATTAAACCGCCCCAAGAAAGAGCGGTCGGGAGTGTTTACAGTCGCTTTATCATTGACCCCGTGCCTTCAGGTTGCCCCTGTTGTATAGCTTACGGCACCCCGACCATAAAGTCAGGAATGATGACGATGCAAAAAAGCACCGAAACCATCAGATAACGATGCTTTCGCATCGGATAAAGCGGGTTTGTAAAGACCCCGAACCCAACCTCTTGGATTCAACTTGAATATAAAACATTTATAAAAAAATGTAAATACTTATTTATGAAAAAATTCTAACCGTATTATGCATTAAATACCGAATTGCAAAAATGATGTCTGTGTCCCCTGCAACCGTATCAAATTTTACCAATCGGATGGGATGGTAAAATTTCACGATAACAAAAACAGATTCCAAAAACTTACTAATATATCAAATAATATTTTGCAGATAAATTTGTTAATTTATGGTATAAAATCTGTTTTTCCAGTTTTTATTTCTGTAGGCGGTTCTTGAATTATTACTGCCCGGCCAGCCTCAACATCAGCTTTTTCTTCTGGTGTCAAAGCAGTATCCGTTTCCGAATTTTTAAACTTTTTAATACTTTGCATATGGGCTGCATCTATGCTTTCTATTATTTCAATAGCATTTGTTGCAATTTGCTTTAAATCATCTTCTGATATATACGAATTATTGTCTGTAAGTGTTTGTGCACTTCCATGACATTGTTTATCTGTAATCTTAATAATTTTATCAAGTTTATCTATTAAATTTTTATCATAATGACTTTCTTCCATGTACCCTTTTGCGTCGTTAAGACCTGGACTTCTTTTATTTTCATTTCTGGCCCATAACATAGCAAATTTAAATGCAAAAAATGTTTCTAATACTCGTCTAATGAAATTTGGCAAATATTTTCTGGCATCTTTATATTCTATATCGGAATTATTAAATTTTTGGATATCTTTCAACATATAAAAATATGTTGTTTCAAAATTTGCCAATTCGTCTGGTAAAGGGCCAAGTAAATCTTTATTTATAAAGAATTGTTGCGGATTTCCAGGATATATCGCATTAAAAAACTTCAAAAACAGAAAATTATGACTTAATACTATCAACTGTTTCGTTTTCTCAAACATATCTTTTATCAAATGTGCAGTACTATAAAGCCTATTTTCATCCAGACTGGAAATGGGGTCATCAATCACAACAATAGCATTTGTTTTATGTGTTTCATCAAGTTCATTTTCAAATTTACTGAGGAAATACGCAAAACCAAGAGCGGTTTTTTCACCATCGCTTAAACATTGTTTCGTTTTTGCGGATGTGGAATTGGCATAATTTACAACAATATCTTTCTTTTCTTCGCCGGGTTTATCACGCAAATCTATTGTAAATGTATCTATCCCCATATTTTTCAAAAATTTATTTATACCTGCAGACTCTGCTTTTATCTTTGATAATTCCATCACACGTTTGTTATTCCAGTAAAGCAACCCTTTTTCATCATTCGCATCTGTTGTATCAATATGTTCCAGTTCTTGCTTTTTAGTATTATATATTTCCAACATATTAGAGTCAGAATCTAACTGATTAAATTCAATGATTGCTAAATCTTTATAAACCCTTTTTATATCGGTTACGATGGCGTCTGATTTTCTCGGTGCAATACTTTGTAATTTTTTTAACAACTCTGTTTTTAAAGAAATAATTGATGTTATATTGCTGTTGAATTCCACCAACAAATCAATTGTCGCTTCTGACACAGTATCTGTCAAAGATATATTTTGCAATTTATTTTCAAGGCATGTTTTGATTATATTTAATGCTTTTCTGACACCGACGACATCTGGTTTAACATATTGTAATTCTGGCAAAATATCCTTGTATTTAGAATATAACGCTTCTATTGCGTTCACATTCCCGTCCACAGATTGAAGTTCTGCACTTATTGTATTAATACTTGCTATGTGCCCAGAAATCATGGTTATAAATTCATCATATTTTTTATCAAAATAACCGTCAAAATCCTGCAATATTGTTTCCAGTTGTCCAGTTAAATCACTATTACAAATTGGACAATGCGTCATTCCAGGTTTTTCTAATATTTGTTTACCATGTCTGAACCATTCTTCGACAAATGCCCCGGATTCACTATTTGTAAATTTATTTTTGATATTTTGAATTCTGTCTTCTAATACTGATTTTGATAACTGCGTAATTGTTCGACCAAGTAAATCATTTGTCGTCTTTATGTCTAAATTGATTTGATTTAATGAAATACTTTGAAGCTGGGTAATATGATTTGCGATTTCCACCGATTTCGTGCTATGTTCATATTCCAATATCAAATTATCTTTTTGTTTTTCTAACTCAATCTCTGTTGTTTGTGGAACTGAAGCATTATCTAACGTTAAACCGTTTAACCGAAGCGAAGGAAATTTTTTATTAAAATCGTTACTCGCCGCTCCCTTTATTTTTTTAAATTCTTTTTCTAAACGTTCAATTTCTTTAACAGCATCTCGCTTGTTTTTCTCTAATTCTTCAATTTTGTTGTTTATGTCTTGTAATTCTGGTGTCATTTGCACCATTAAATTTTCTTACACCATTTGACACATGGTCAGAAACAAAATTTGAATTAAACACATATATTAGTTTGGGGGCAGTTGTGTCAGAATAAGACAACTGTTGACCGTTTTGTAATTCCAGTTTTATACTTGGCACACCAGATTCTTCTCTGGTTATGGCATGTAATACAGCTGGTTTGTTTTTCGAAAAAGACTCATCGCCAAACAATGATAATACATTGGAAATTGTAGATTTTCCAGAACCATTAAATCCAAAAATAATATTACAATTATTCGGATGTGCGTTTGTGTGGATAGCAAAATCTTGTTTTTGCTGAAAATTACTAAACCGACCAATATTTATAAGTTCAAATATTTTCTTAATCATACGTAAAATATAGCACAAAAACCCTAAAAATCCAGTATATTCTGATTAAAACAATACAAACGTTCAGACATGTTTTTTGATTTTGATATTTTCAATATAGTTTTAGTCGACATTATTGTTTGTGGTCTGCCCCATCGGTCAAACCACATTTTTATCAGAATTGGAAAATAGTTGTCCGAATTGGAAGTTTAGTTCGAGAACCGTCTGTTTCAAAAAGATTCTAATACATATCAATAACGCGATGTTGTTGTGTAATCATAAGGTATTGATATGGATAATTTTGAAATATTAAAGCAGGAAATTCAATCTTGGTATCCTGATTATGAATTTACGGATAAAGAATTAAACGGTGCAGTTCGTGATTTAATCAAATTCTTTGCAACCGGTGCATTATACACATACGAAGCAAAAAATAAAAGCGTACAAACCCCAGAAAACTTGGTAAAATCAAATAAATAAAGAGGTAAAATTATGTTAGTAAATCAAAATACAGATATAAATTTTAATAAATTAAGACCATGCAACCAAGCAATAGCATTCGCGAGGGTTTCCAAAGACCATCAGGCTGAAGGCGTTTCTTTGGATGCACAGATTGAAAAGATAAGGGAATATTGTAATAATCGTAACTTTTCTGTAATTCAAGAAATTAAATTGACTGAAAGTTCAACACGTGGCGATAGAAAAGAATTTCATAAAATGTTGGAATTTGTAAAAAAGCAAAAAAATAAAACGGCCATAGTTGTATATTGTGTTGATAGGTTTCAAAGAAGTTTTAAAGAATCTGCTGAGATAGAAGCATTATTAAAAGAAGACGCAATAGAAGTTCATTTTTGGAAAGATTCACTTGTTTTAACAAAAAATAGTCCAGCGTCAGATATTACTCGTTGGAATATGGGAATCTTAGCAGCTAAAATGTATGTTGATGCATTAAGAGATAATGTTAAAAGAAGTATGGAATATAATTGGAAAGTAGGAATTCTGCAAAACAAAGCCCCCACCGGCTATATAAATATTACAAAAAACAAGAAAAAAACGGTTATTATAGACGAAGAACGTGGAGCATTGGTTAAAAAAATGTTTGAAGAATATGCAACTGGGTTATATTCTTTGAAAGATATGGTTGTTTGGGCCAGAACCCACGGTTTAACGTCCAGATTTGCAGACAAACCATTATGTCGTGCAGCAATACATGCAATTTTACAAAATCCGTTTTATTGTGGGGTTATGTATGTCAAAGGGCACTATATAAAACACATTTATACACCTTTAATTGATGAAGATTTGTTCAATACGGTTCAGAAACAGTTGTCAGGAAAAGCAACTATACATACAAAAACTGAATATGGCAGTATGGATTTCGCATTGCGTGGATTATTTCGTTGCGGTAAATGTGGTTGCACAATGACACCAGAATTACACACAAAGAAAAGCGGAAAGCAGTATTCTTATTTAAAATGTAGCCACACACATGGTAATTGCGACCAGAAACCTATAAATGAAAATCTAGTATTTCAACAAATTGAAGACGAATTAGTTGGTTCTTTTAAATTTTCAGATAAAGCATTAACCGCATTAAAAGCCAGCATTCGTGAATATATTCAAAATGAAAATGGTTTTAATCGTATGCATAAGCAACAGTTGCAAACACGCTTAAAAGACGCGAAAAATCGGTTAGATACTGCTATTAATATGTTATTTAGTGGTGTTATAACAAAAGAAATATATGAAACAAAGAAACCTCAACTGGATAATGAAATTGCAGAAATAGAATCAGAATTAACAAAATGTACAAACGATTTTAACGAAATTGGTGAAATTATTGAAAATATCGTAGAAATCGCTGCAAATGCCGGAAATCTAATACGGAGTTCGAAAACAGACCAAAAAAGAGCACTTTTGAAATTGATACTTTCGAACTCGACTATCATTGATAAAAAAGCTTGGATTTCCTTGAAAAAACCGTTCGATTTACTTAAAAATTCGAACGGTCGTACATCTTGGTTGGGGCAGCTGGATTCGAACCAACACTAGCGGAGTCAGAGTCCGATGTTCTACCATTAAACTATGCCCCATTATGCGCAGGTATTATAAGTTGATTATCTTATTTTTGCAAATATTTTTTTGTTCCTAAAAATCCTTTGTGTTGGCGACCGTTTTATGATAAAATACCTGTAAAGAAAAAAGGATAAAAAATGGGAATTATTTCGACTATTTTGGGTTCTGTTGTTATTATGTGGCTGGTTGCTTTTGTGTGCGCTGTATTTTGTATTCGTTGTGTGATTCGCTGTTTTACTGGTGGTACATCAACATTGTTACGAATATTTGCCGCGATAGTATTCGGCTTTATAACATACTATTGTTGGCAGTATGCCAACACTTTGGGTGGTGCAAACGCAATTGACAGATTTGTATTTGACAGTTGGGCAGATTGTAAGCAATTCTTTGGTTTTATAAAATCCAAAATCTGATAGTTTATTTTTTGTGCGCAACAAAATAATAAAATTTGCCTTTTAGAATTTCCATGTTTATAATTCTGCTTGTCTAACCTATTTAACAAAAACGGAGATAATAAACATGAAAATCAAACCATTTGCAGGTATTCGTCCACCAAAAGATTTAGTCAGTGAGGTTGCTTCACGACCATACGATGTTTTAAATTCTGTCGAAGCAAAAGCAGAAGCCGGCGAAAAATCATTATTGCACATAATTAAACCAGAAATTGATTTTGACCCAATTGCTGATGAACACGAACAAAAAACTTATG
>CAMZAC010000028.1 GCA_947304085.1 uncultured Alphaproteobacteria bacterium | reverse complement strand
GGCAACAAGATGTTGAAGCAGAAAAGATCTTAGCGCAAATGGAAGCAGATGCACACAAGATACGTAATGCGTATGACAAAAAAATGGACGAATTGATTAAAAAATATAATCACTAATGGTTAATTTATGCCAATAACGTATAAAAAACACCGCGTTTGCGGTGTTTTTAATTTATTGAAATCAGAAACATTATTCAGATACTGCTTCTTCCTTCTTTTCTTCTGTTGCTTTTTCAACTTTTTCTTCTGCTTTTTCTTCTGCAACTTCTTCTTCAACTTTCTTGGTTCCAAAAGTCAATTTCTTACCCGCAACCAAAGCATCAATTTCATCTTGCGATTGTGCAACATAAACTTTGACATCAACGATAACATCTGGATGCAGAGCAATCTTGGTATCAAATGCACCAACAGATTTAATTGGTGAGCCCAACATAACCTGGGCAGAATTAACACTGACACCAGCAATTTCTTTCAATGCCAATGCGATATCACGCGAAGACACAGAACCATACAATTGACCTGTATCACCAGCCTGACGAATCATATGCAATTTTGCATTTTTAACTGCATCAACTTTTGATTCTGCATCAGCTTTTGCCTTTTCATGACGCGCAACCAATTCTGCTTTCTTGGCTTCAAACAAAGCAACATTTTCTTTGGTAAAACGCATCGCTTTGTTGTTTGGCAACAAATAATTACGCGCATAACCGGTTTTTACTTCTACTGTATCACCGATATTTCCTAATTTTGTAATTTTTTCTGTCAAAATAATTTTCATTTTATCTGTCCTTTTTATTTAAAAAGTTAGAGATTAACCCAAATTGTTTCTAACAAATGGCATCAATCCCAAATGACGCGCACGTTTAATAGCGATTGCCAATGCGCGTTGATCTTTCTGAGAAACCCCAGAAATACGAGATGGAACAATCTTTCCACGTTCTGTGATATAATGAGACAATAATTTCACATCTTTGTAATCAATAACCTTGCCCTTTAATGGGTTAGATTTTTTACGATAAATTGCTGCACGAACTGCCATTATGCCACCTCTTCTTCTGTGTTTTTCTTCATCATAACAGATGGTGTTTTTGATAATTCTTCAACACGAACATTCAAAAAACGAATAACATCTTCATCAATTCTGGAACGACGTTCCAATTCTGTAATCTGTGAACCAGGTAATTCAATATTCAACATTACGTAATGCGCTTTGCGATTTTTGCGAATTACATAAGCCAAATTTTTCAATCCCCAAAACTCTGTAGATTTTACATCACCACCCAATTCTTTGATGATTTCTGTAAACTTAGCCGCTTTTTCTTTAACTTGCGGTTCAGTCAAATCTTGGCGAAAAACCAAGACGCTTTCATAATAAGCCATTTTATTTCCTTTGGTTTATACAGCTGACAACCCCATGTCATCAGCAGGAACAGTCCCAATTATGCCGTTTTTTTATAAAAATGCAAGTGTTTTTATAAATATGTATTAAATCTCTGTTGACATAATCCAAAAAAATTTATTATCATTTAATCAACCGGGGGAAGGAACATGAAAAAATTCCACAGAAACCTTAATATTATGTCTGTTTTTACAGCGGTATTGCTGATTCTTGTTTTATTGTTTTGGCGCACATTTATGAACATTGCTGTATCTAATATATTGCTGAACGGCATTATCATTGGCACAACACTATTCGGAATCGGGCTTTGTTTCGTGAATATCTTTCGTTTATTGCCTGAATATAAATGGTTGCACGCTTATTTTGATGGCCGTGCGAATACCGGTTTTGTTCCAAAACTGTTACGCCCTGTTGCGTTGACTTTGCGCAACAGACACGCACATATCACAACAACAAATTTGACCGAATTGCTAGATTTGGTTTCCATACGAATCGAAGATGAACGTGATTCTGTGCGTTATGTCACAAATACATTGATTTTTTTGGGATTGCTTGGGACATTTTGGGGTTTGATTTTAACTGTTGGTGGATTTGCAGAATTATTGATGAATTTAGATTTTGATGCTGCGACTGCGCTGAACGATATGCAAATCGGCATGGCAAAACCATTGTCAGGTATGGCAACGGCTTTTACAAGTTCATTGCTTGGACTGGCTGGCAGTTTAATCGTCAGCTTTTTGGGATTACAATTACAATTTGCGCAAAACACAATCTTTCAAGATTTAACTGATTTGATGTCAAAGTTTGTATTACAGACCCCGGATGCAAACCCAAAATCTGCCGAATTGTCAGAAAATGCTCCTGTCACAGAAAACACATACACAACAATATCTAAAATCTATGATGCTTTTACAGATTCAGGGTACGAAATCTGCGATTTGATACGAATCGATGGCAAGCATCCTGCAATTGTGGCATTTGGAACAAATGAAACTTTGTATATTGGAACAACAAATGTTGATGATGAAACATTGCAGAACACTTTGAAACGATTTGAACTTTGCTTTGCAGACACTCTGGAAGGAATCAAAATTAACACCACTATATTGTGTGTTTCAGGTCGCAGGAAATATACAGATAATGACATTATTCATTTTACAAATACAGACTCTTTGCGCAAATATATGGAACAGCACATGAATATTGCACCTGCAACCAAATATGATGTTGATACACTGAAAGCATATGCTGAATATATTCATACAGTTGTGGAATATCTGTTCAAGCCAAATAAATAAAAAACAAGGGAGAGAGAAATGTTAAACATCCGTTATCGTGAAAAAACAAATGCATGGCCAGGTTTTGTAGACTTGTTTTCTAATTTGGTCATTATTTTAATTTTCTTGTTGATTGTATTTGTATTCTTGTGGACAACAACTAATGTGTTTAACAAACACTCTGATGCAAAAAAAGTAGCTGAATTAGAACAAGAAAAACAAGAACTGACAGAAGATAATAAAACAGCAGAACAATTGTTGTTGATGGCTCGTGATGCATTGGAAAATCAAGAAGCAGAAAAAGTTCAAATGGAAGATAAATTTGAACAACAAAAAGAAGATATTGCAAATGCTTATGAACAACACATTGCAAATATGGATAAGCAACAACAAGAATTAACAACTGAAATTGCTAACCTGACAGAACAATTGCAACAATCAGATATTGAACGCGAAGAACTGGTTCGCACAGACTCTGAGCGTACTGCAATGACTGATAATTTATTAGTCGAACGCGAAGATTTATTAGCTGAACGAAACGAATTAAAAACTCGTATTCAACAATTAACCGCAGAACTGAACCAAGCAGAAGAAGCTGCTAAACAAAAAGATATTGAATACACTGCTTTGTCTAACCGTTTAAACAAAGCGTTGGCTGACAAGGTTGCAGAATTGAATAATATGTCACAATATCAATCTGAATTTTACAAAGCAATTAAACAGGCACTGGGTGACCGAAATGTCATAAAACAAGATGGTGACAGATTTATTATTTACAGCGATATTTTGTTTTCCAGCGGATCATATAAAATCTCTGCCGATGGTAAAAACCAACTAAAATTGTTGGCAAGCGTTATCAACGATTTTGAAAATAAAATCCCAAGCGATATAAATTGGATTATCCGTGTTGATGGTCACACAGATAACAAAGATGTTTTGCCGGGCACACACGGATACAAGAACAATATGCAATTGTCATTGTTGCGTGCCACTGCGGTCACAAATGAGTTAGTAAAAAACGGTGTATCAAAACGCAGGCTTGTCCCATCTGGGTTCGGAGAATTACACCCTATTTCACTTGGCAAAGACGAAGAAAGTCTTCAAAAGAACCGCCGCATAGAATTACAATTGACGAACAAGTAATGACACAGAATCTAGTTCTTAAAAAAACGCCACCGGATTAGTGGCGTTTTTTGGTTTAAAATATTATTTAGTATGTTTATCAGAATCTCTGACCGACTGCAATACTGCTGCATGACGTGGAAATTGTGACAAATCGTTTATGTCTGGCATTTCAATTTTTGGTTTTGCTTTAGCGCGTTCCATCGCTTTTTCAAAGAAATCTTTCATATTCATTGCATACCTTGGACTTATGTTGTTTAACATCCTGATAGCACGCAAAGCATCCAAACAAAAACTCTTTACCTTGTAAGCATATTTTGTTTTATAATCCGCATCACCTGATTTACGGTTATCACGAAAAGCGGCAGGCACTTTTTCGAGTTCAACCACTTTGGCATAGCATTTTTCGACAACCGCCCTTAAAATCTCCTCGTCCTTATCACTACGTACATCCAAGACAGCCATCAAATCAGCAATTGTTGCATTATCATTTTTTGTTGCCAAAAGTGTCAAAGCACGTTTATAATCTTCAGGGCGTTCAAAATTATTATTGTGTGCAAATGCATGCATTATGTAATATTGTGCTTTCTTGCTTTCAAACAAATCTTTCACTGTCGTCAATAAACACTTGAACGCAGAAACAGATTCCAACGGACGCTGTTTGTTTGGAAACAATGGGAAAATCAATTTCCATAATTCAACAAAAGCTTTCGTTTGTTGTGAATCTGGGTTTTTGTGGCAATGGACTGCTAACCTAGATAAATATAAATTTGCAGAATCTTTTTCTATGTTTAATTTTTGTTTTGCATTCGCATCAGCGATGACTGTTTCCAATTTCTGAAAAGCAAGTTTATCGCTTTCTGTTTCTTTTCTTAACCCAGCAATACAATCAAATAAATGTTTCTCGAAATCCCAAGCCATATTAACAGCCCAAGCAAAAGTGTTTTTATTAAACACGAAATCAGGTGTCTGTGTCATATCAAACCTCTTGTTTTTTGTTTGTTTTGTTACCCACCATATATAGCCATAATTACCCACAAAATATACCTTGTCAAACAATATCTTGTTTTTTGTGTTTTTTATAAAATCCGGTTGCATTTCATAAAAATATGTTTATAATATATTCTGCTTTCGGGGCGTAGCTCAGTCTGGTAGAGTACTTGGTTTGGGACCAAGGTGTCGAAGGTTCGAATCCTTTCGCCCCGACCAGATTAAATAAAAAAGACCGCTTTTATGCGGTATTTTTTATTTAATCTTTTAAGGTGGGGCGAAAGGATGCGCCAGAATGTCAACGGTACGTCAACGTACCGTTTGAAAACGAAGTTTTCGTGGGCTACAGCCCGCAAGACACGCATGGCGAATACGAAGACGAACAATTAACAACCATTCAAAAACGGATATATTTAATAGAGTTTTTGTTTATGGTTGGTTTATTGTTTGTCGAGGAGAAAACCGCCCCGACCAGAAAATTCAAAACCGCTTTCAAAAGCGGTTTTTCTTTTGGTTTCTAATATCTTCACAAAGTTCGAAAGTACAAATAATAAAAAACATCAAAAAACTATCATTTTCGAACTAGTTATAGTATAGTACTTAGGATGAAACGCAATATTTATATTTTTAGGCATGGCGAAACGGACTATAATGTAAACAAACGTATGCAGGGTTGGTTGGATGTACCGCTTAATAAAAACGGTATCGCCCAGGCGGAAATGTTATATAAAAAAATGTCCAATATAAAAATGGACTGTGTTTATTCATCGCCCCTGTCCCGCGCATTAGATACAGCAAAAATAGTTGTACCAAACACTAAAATAATAACCGTCGATGGTTTAAAAGAATGGAATCTGGGTGTATTCAACGGAAAAATCCTACACATAACCGAAGAACCCGCCAACACACCAATTGATATGAGCACCGATATTGTAAATATTCCATTGGCTTTGTGTTCTGATGATAATTGGTTGCCAGACAACGGTGAAAGTCGCAATATGCTAAGGCAGCGCGTATGCAATACTGTTATTGATATTTTGAAAAATACAGATGCAAAAACAATTGGAATTTCTACACATGGTGGCGTAATAAAAATTTTAGCGAAACGTTTTACCAATTTGAACTGGCCACGCAATGGTATTCCAAACGCAGAATATTTAAAAATGCAATGGGATGGGGAAAACTTTACCTTGGCCGAAACACCTGATTGGTTATTAAAATAACAGTTGCCAACCTTACCCGATAAGCTTAAATTTTTGTGGTGGTTTATACAGAAATATTGCTATAATGCAATAAACAACGCAAACCACAGGGGGTATCCACATGAAAGATTTAACATTTGATGGCGATTTCGGAAAATTTAATGTTCGTGTTGCTGTATTGGTTGAACATGCTGATAAACTATTGGTTCAGACCGAAGGCAACAATCACTGGCTGATTGGCGGGCGAATTCATTTTGGCGAAAATTCTATGCAGGCCGTTTTACGTGAAATATCCGAAGAATTATGTTATAAAGTATCTGACCAAGATTCTTTGAAATTGAATTTTGTCTGCGAAAATTTCTTTATGTGGGACAAAACACCTTGTCACGAACATTTGTTTATATACAGATTGATATTATCAGACAATTCTGAACTGATACACCGAGACGGCTTTAAATGTGGCGACAACGACAGATTCACAGAAAAATGGATTGACTTTGATGAATTAAAAAACACTAATTTGGTTCCTCAATTTATTCCAGAATATATCAGACATCGTGAATTCAAATATTGCATAATTCGTGACGGAAAAGTGGTCGATTAAAATAATTGTGTTTTAAAAAAAATTTTTCTAAAATAAAGTCCATCTCGGGGTGTAGCGCAGTCTGGTAGCGTGTTTGTCTGGGGGGCAAAAGGTCGCGGGTTCGAATCCCGCCACTCCGACCAAAATAAAAAAGACCACCTTTTTGGTGGTGTTTTTTGTTTTGCCACGGTGTCACGATTTGAACACGATAAATTGCAAAGCAATTTCGGGTTCGACTATGAGTAAGCAAAAACGAGCTTCGCGAAGTTTTGGCGCTAACGAATGCGGCGCAGGCATTTATGCCGAGCCAATCCCGCCACCCTGACCAAAATAAAAAATATGCTAACTATCCACTTTCTGTTTCAAAGAATGTAAATCGGGTTTATGATAATTTGGCCCCTTCATAATTTTTCCATCTTCACGGTAAATAGGTTTTCCATCTGGACCAAGTTTCGACATATTGCTCTCATGTGTTAAATCAAAAGCATGTTCAATTGGAAGCCCAAAAGAAACACCTAATCCAGATAAAACATACTGTACATCAGCAGCTTCTTTACAAATATTTTCAAATAATTCTTGCGAAACCTCTTCTCCTTTTTGCGTTAAAGCTATTGCACAATCCAATTCTGCAAATAATTCGTCAATTTCTTCTTGTAACAATCGCTTACGCAAGGTCAATAAATCTGGACTAAACGGCACATTTACAGGCAAATTCATAGCTCTGCTAAATTGCTCGACCTTATCTTCGTACTTACTCATTTTTTCACCTTTGCATAATATGACTATATTTAAATATGTTTTGTTTTTCAATATTTAATT
>CAMZAC010000027.1 GCA_947304085.1 uncultured Alphaproteobacteria bacterium | reverse complement strand
CTGTGATTCGTAATGAATATATTGGGTTTGTTTTTCAGAATTTTAATCTATTACCAAAGCGGACAATTTTAGACAATGTTATGTTGCCGTTGATGTATCGTGGTTTGCCTATGGATGAAAGAATCCGCCGGGCACGAGAAATGTTAAAACTAGTTAATCTGGAAAATTTTGAAACATATTTTCCAACACAATTATCTGGTGGAATGAAACAACGTGTTGCAATTGCACGCGCATTAGCTGGCAATCCAAAATTGATTCTGGCGGACGAACCAACGGGTGCGTTAGATTCCAAGATGGGAAATGAAATTTTGCGGTTCTTTAAAAAATTAAACAAAGATATGGGTATAACAATCATAATGATTACACACGAATTTGAAATTGCCAGCTATGCCGACAGAATTATTCATATATACGATGGGCGAATTGTTTTTGATGGACCTGTTACTAATTGTAAATAATCTATTACAACTAATCCTGTGCCAAAAAGCGAACAAACATTGTTAAAAGCAGAAAAAGGCCGTAAAAAATGACTCTGAACGATATATTGAAGGAATCTTGGTTGTCAATAAGCGGAAACAAATTGCGTTCATTTCTGACGGTTCTTGGTATTATTATTGGCGTTATGGCCGTTGTGATAATGGTTGCGGTTGGCGAAACTGTCCAGTTATCTATTGCAGAGCAATTTTCATCATTGGGAACAAACACAATCGTAATTCGTGCAGGGATGGCTCGTACTGGGGGAGTCAGAATGGGGAATCGTCAAACATTGACTATAAGTGATGCAGAACATATTGGTAAATTACCAGATGTTGCTGGTGTCACCCCATCACAGAGTTCTATGGCACAGGTTATTTATGGAAATCAAAACTGGTCTACGTCTTTGGTGGGGGTAAACCCGAATTATGGGGCTGTTCAAAATGTAGAGATTGAATATGGAACTTTTTTTGATGATTCAGCGGTAAGAAATGCGGCTACATATGCGGTTATAGGACCAAAAACAGCAAAAGAATTAAATATGCCAGAAAACCCAGTTGGCGAAATAATTCGTATTCAAAATACAGCTTTTGTTGTTGTTGGGATGACGAAAGAACGTGGTGATTCTTTTATGGGATCTCAAGATGATATGGTTGTTATACCAATAACAACATTGAAAAAAAGATTACAAGGTTCGCGTTTTCCGGAATCTGTATCAATGATAATTTTGAAATTATATCAAGATGCAGACAATGCAGTTGCAACAGACCAAATAACAGCTCTTCTTCGTCAAAGACATAAATTAAAAGACGGAGACGAAAATGATTTTCAAGTGACGGATATGAAACAAATTTTGGATACAATGAATAATGTGACTGGGTATATAAAATTACTTTTGGTTGCGATTGCGGCGGTGTCTTTACTTGTTGGTTCAATTGGTATTATGAATATGATGTTGGTATCTGTAGCAGAACGTACACGCGAAATCGGTGTTCGCAAAGCTATTGGTGCACGTGAACGTGTTATAATTATTCAGTTTTTATCCGAATCTGTTTTAATATCTTTTATTGGGTCTATGATCGGATTAGTTTTTGGGGTTGGATTATCTCAAGGGGTCGGTCGTTTCATATTACATTATGATGTTCCGTTCAGTATTTGGCCCGTAATTTTGTCTGTGACAGTCGCAATCGTTGTTGGGTTGTCTTCTGGGGTTATGCCCGCAATTAAGGCAGCAAAATTAAACCCAATTGACAGTCTAAGATACGAATAAAAACACATAAAAAATACCGGCATTTGCCGGTATTTTTGAATTATTTACGAAGACCCAATTTCTTAATCAAATCTTCATATTCGGAAACATTTTTCTTTTTGATGTATGCCAACAATTTTTTGCGGCGATTAACCATCAATAACAAACCACGTTTTGAATGTTCGTCTTTGTGATTTGCTTTCATATGTTCTGTTAAATTGTTAATACGTTCTGTTAAAACAGCAACCTGAGATGCCGCAGAACCACCATTATCGTGTTCACTTGTTTTGAACGCAGCGACCAATTCGCTTTTCTTTTCTTTTGTTATGGACATTATATATTCCTTTGTTAAATTGTTCTTTGTGGACGAAGCAAACCATCAACAATACGCCCTATTCCAACAAAAGTTTTATCAGAATAAACGCGCCGTAAACCGCTTGATTCGTCAGTTTTTATGAATCCACCGTTTTTATATAATTTTGTGTCTTCATCATTCAAATTGATTACCGGAATGTCCCCCAGTGCACAATCTGATGCCATCAGATATTTACTGATGTCGCCGTTATTATTAAACAATTTTTCTAAAAAATCAAGTTTTACAGCATTTTTTATTGAAAAACCATTTGTTTCTGTTCTGCGAATATAAGTTGTTGTTGCAACTGTATCGCACATTTTCGCAATATCGCGGACGATTGAACGAACATATGTCCCACGTGAACATACGACACGAAAGTTATATTCATTTGCCGGTGTTTTACCAGTATATTCCAGCTCATAAATAATAATTTTTCGTGGCTTTATTTCAACAATTTCACCTTTGCGGGCCAGTTCATATGCGCGTTGCCCTTTTATATGTACAGCAGAAAATGCCGGAGGCACCTGGTTTGTTTCTCCAACTAATTTTTTACAAACATCTTGAATATCGGTATCAATTGGAATTACATTTGATGTTTTTATTGTTTTTCCTGTTATGTCCAAAGAATCTGTTTCTGTCCCAAAACGTAGACCGAATAAATATTCTTTTTTGTTTGGGCAAAAATCTTCAATAAAAGGGATCATTTTTGTTGCACTACCAATAACAATGGGCAAAACACCACTGGCCATTGGATCCAACGTTCCAATATGACCAAATTTTTTTTCTCTGAACATTTTTGCAACACGATATCCAGCTGTTCTACTGAACAGACCGCTATCTTTATCTAAAATGATAATTCCGTCCATGCTTATCCAAATAATGATAATTGATTATTCTTTTTAGGTTCTTCTACCACCGGTTTTACAGATGGTTTTATGGATTTTGTTTCTGGCGTTTCTTGGTTGTTTTCAAGATGTTCCAATACCTGTTCAGCGCGTTTTACAATCTGGTCTGGCATCCCTGCCATTTTTGCCACAGCAATACCATAAGAACGGTTTGCAACTCCGGGTATAATTTTATGTAAAAAAACAATGTCGTTATTATGTTCACGAACATCAATTGTTAAACAAGAGACATTGGTTAATTTTTCATCATCAACCAATCTTGTCAATTCGTGGTAATGTGTCGCAAATAATGTGCGGGGGGTTAATGTGTTTAGGTATTCTAATACAGCCTGGGCAATTGCCATACCATCAAACGTTGATGTTCCGCGCCCTATTTCATCAAATATAATAAAAGATTTTTGTGTTGCACGATTCAAAATGTTTGCGGTTTCAACCATTTCAACCATAAATGTAGATTGACCTGCAGCTAAATTATCAGACGCACCAACACGACTGAATAATTGATCACAAATACCAATCATGGCTTTGTTTGCAGGAACAAACGAACCGAGATGCGCCAAAACAACCAAAATTGCATTTTGACGTAAATATGTCGATTTACCAGCCATATTTGGACCTGTTAATAACGCAATAGATTTATCATTTAAATTACAATCGTTTTTAACAAAATTATTTCCGTTTTGACGTAAAGCATATTCAATAACAGGATGACGTCCACCAATTATATTAAAATCATTTGTTTGTGTTATATTTGGTCGAACCCAAGAATATAAATCTGCACATTCTGCCAAAGATAACCAGACATCAACATCAGCTATTAAATCTGCTGTATTCATCAAATCAGTTGATATTTTTTGAATTTTATCAATTAATTCTGTGATAATTTCTGATTCAATTGCCGCGGCTTTTTCAGATGCACTGCGAATATCGTTATCTAAATCAATCAATTCTGGTGTTGTAAACCGCATATTTCCAGCCATGGTTTGACGATGGATAAAACCAGATTCTGGTGCCATTAAAGTATCTGCACGTGACGAAGGAACTTCTATAAAATATCCCAATATGTTATTATATTTTATTTTCAGTGTATTTATGTTTGTTGCATTTATATATTTTGCTTGTAATTTAGCAATTGTGTCCATTGCACCTGTTGATAATTTTCTCATATTATCCAAAGCCAGATTAAATCCTGGTTTTATAACATTACCATCGCGGAAAAATGTTGGCAATTCATCCGATAATGCAGATTTTAATTCGTTTGCAAAATCATCGTGTGTGTTTATGTTTTTGAATTGTTCTGATAACGTTGTATCCAATTTTAATCCAAACATACGTATGGAATCCAGAATATCCAAAAATTCAGACACATTGCGTATATCGCGTGGTGTTCCGCGGCCCGCCAATAATCGTGATAAAGCGCGATTTACATCTGGAGTGCGCGATAACACACCGTTTATTTCCGCCATCAAAGAATGATTTGTTAATAAATGCCCAATGTGTTCTTGGCGTGATAAAATTACATCTTTGTCGGATGGCAAAGTTCGAAGATAAGAACGTAATTTTCGTGCACCAAATGCCGTTTTTGTTCTGTCTAATACGTCCAACAAACACACGCCACCATCGTTTATTGGTGTGTCAATTTCTAAACTTTTCCATGTCGCAGAATCAATAATCAATTGTTGACCAGATTTGAAATCATATGGTGCACGAAAAGATACATTTGCCCCCCGTTGAGTATTAAATAAATACCCAGCCAATAATGTTGTTGCAACAAGTTTTTCTTTTGTATCAGATTTAACATTTCCGCCGAATACACGCATAACAATCAAATTTATATCAGAGCGAATATACAACTTTTCATATACAGGTGTCGTTTTGTATATTTCACGCAGATTTTTTATGGTTGGGTTTTCTGCATCACTTTCTGGATATATGATTTCTGCAGGATTTATTCGAATCATATCGTCAACAATACTGTCCGTGGTCCCAACAAACATTTCACCGGTTGAGATATCGCAACCAGCAATATCAAATTTTGCGTTGTCCAGTGGGACAATTGAAACCAAAAAATTAGATTTTTTTGGTGTTAATAAATTTTCATCTGTCAATGTTCCAGAAGTCAGAACGCGAACGACTTTGCGTTCAATATATTTATGTCCGCGTTGCTTAGCTTGTTGTGGGGTTTCCATTTGCTCAACCAACGCGACCTTGAATCCAGATTTAACCAAACGACCAAAATAATTATCTGATGCGTGCCATGGAATACCACACATAGGCACATTTTCGCCAAAGCCATCTGTTCCACGATGTGTTAAAACCAAACTGAGTGTTTCACTAACGGTTTTTGCATCTTCGAAAAAAGCTTCGTAAAAATCACCTAAACGAAACATCAATAGAGCATCTGGGTTTTCAGACTTCATATCAACATATTGTTGCATCACGGGTGAAAGTTTATTTTTTTCAGCCATTTTATTCGCCAGAGTTTGATACTTTTAATGTTTCAATTTTTAATTCAGCTTCTTTTAACAACTGTTCACAATATGCTTTTAATTTTATACCTTGCTCATATGCTGCAACAGAATCAGCCAACGGCATTTCGCCAGATTCCATTTTTTGCACAAGTTCAGTTAATTGTTTATAGGCTTCTTCAAAAGAAAGTTTGTTTGAATCCATGTTTTATCCTTTGATTTTATGGATTTAAGATACCGCATAAAATCAATGTTTGCAACCTGAATGTTTTATAAAAAAACCGCCATTTGGCGGTGTTTTTATTTTGCTGGTGCGATGATTATAGATTTTGTTCGTTCTTCGGGTTTTGATTTTGATTCCAAAGTTCCTTTGTAACCAATCATCGCAATAATACGTTCAAACAATTGTGGCACAGCATCACGACTGCGTGCCAGAATTTTTTTATCACCATGTGTCATTACTGCAATTTTGACTTTATTGCCATCGCTTAAAAACTCAAATACTTTTTTCATTTTTATATTAAAGTCATTTTCTTCTATTACTGGGGTAACCCAAACTTCGCGTAATTCTATGGTTTTTTGTTTTTTGCGGGCTTCATTAGCACGCTTTTTTTGTTCATATTTATATTTACCATAATCCATAATTTTAACTAATACAGGGTTTGCATTTGCGTTTATTTCAACCAAATCCAACCCGGCGTCATACGCCATGTTTAAAGCATTGTCCACCGCCATAACACCAAGATTTTGCCCATCTTGACTTATTACTTGGACAGATTTTGCAAATATTTTATCATTTACGCGTGGCCCTGTATCGCGGGCTTTGTTATTAACTGGTTTAATCGTATACTCCTTTGATATCTATAAACAGATTATTAACTATATTTAATGATTTTTCAACAAGTTTTGCACATTTTTCAATGTATCCCAAACTTCGCGTTTCGCACTTGGTTTCAAAATCAAATAATTTGGGTGATATATCGGAATAACTGTATACCCCTGCTCTGTTTGAATTTCGCAACCATGTTTGTCTTTTAAGTTAGTTTGTGCAATTTCTGTGGCAGCCAATGTTCCCAAAGTAATGATAAGCTTTGGTTGTAGCATTTCAATCATTTTATCAACAAGTGGGCGCACCAAATCTAATTCTTCACGGTTTGGGGTGCGACCGCCAGGAGTGCGCCAAAAAACAAGAGGAACAATAGATACTTTATTGCGCGACATTTCAATTGCAGACAGCATTTTATCTATTAATTCGCCAGCGTCCCCGGATAAAATTTTACCGGCTAAATCATCTTCTGCGCTGGGAATATCTGTTATAATCAATAAGCCGTTTGGTTGTTTTGCAATGTTTGGTAAAACAACGTTTGTCGCATTACTGCGCAAAGGATGATTAAATTCGCAAATCATACGTGTCAAAGATGCGATATCAGTTGGTCTTGTAGCCATCAATTTTACGGTATCCAATGTAATCGGTGCAGATGCAGGAACGATAATAGGTTTTGTTGCAGAACGATTCGCAATGTCTGAAAAATTTTGTTGTATTGATGTTTTTTTTGTGGGTGCTTCTGTCAAGCTTTCTACCAGCTCCCAACGAACGCCAGCCATATCTAAATCTTTTAAAGGATTATTTCTCATGTTTTGTCCTTGCTTTTTTCTAGTTTTTAATATACAATATAATTTGAGCAACAAAAACTCAAGGGAGTATTTTCATGAAAATAAAAAACTTTGCTTTGTTGGCTGGTGTTGCCGGACTGTTGGCTGCGTGCTCTGGTTGCGGTATTGAAGAACCAGCTGATTTGAACGACCAACGTGTATTCTTTGCTTTTAATTCTGCTGAAATTTCAGATGAAGCAAACGATAACTTGTTGGGTCAATCTTTGTATATGAAAAATCACGAAGACGTAAAAATCCAAATTGCTGGTAATTGCGACGAACGTGGTTCCAC
>CAMZAC010000026.1 GCA_947304085.1 uncultured Alphaproteobacteria bacterium | reverse complement strand
ATTTGCGACATATCTGCGCCTTGCGCCTCTACATAAAAATCGATATTCACAGGCAAACCAGAAATAATTTTATAAACATATACTTGTTTTAAAATCTCGCCAATATATAAATGTTCACAATCTGCCGCAGCTTTTACCGTATACACACCGTTTTCATCTATGTCCGCCTCTAATGCAACCTTCATATCACCAGAAGCCATTTTTAGATTTGTATTTGCGCGTAATTTGTGATTTTGAACATTTGCTTTGATAACAAAGTCTGTCAAAGCCAGCGCACGATACGGTATAAATTTTTTTAAATTAATTTCAACATTTGCGGTCACACCATACAAATATTGTCCAAACAACGGCATATCCTTGAACACATTTAATTCTCGATTTGGATGTACATACTTTTGCCCTGCTCCAAACCATTCTGGAAATGATTTATATATATCAATATCATTTGAAGATATTTTTGCATCAATAACAGGAACGCTTTTTGACCAATCGTATGTTCCAGAAAGACTTAATACAGAATCGCCAACAACAATAGAAGATTTTCTTAATGTTAATTTTTTTCTATCTAAACCACCTGCAATATTAACCTTTATTTTTGGCAATTTTAAAATATCAAAATTAAACCATTTTCCAGATTGTCTTATATCTGGGATATCTCCACGTAAAATAAAATCTATCGGCATTTTACTTGTTCCTTCCAATGCAATATCTGCGATCAACGGATCTGCCCCTGTCGAAAAAGCAATTTGCACAGGATATATTTTTCTTTCTGGGTTATATTCAGAAAATTTAATAACAAAAGGTAAATTAGCATTATTTGGATTTAACCAACCAGAATATTCCATATCTGATTGCCCCATGTGATTCCTAATACTAAAACTTCTTAATGTGTATTTATTCCCGTATATATTCGCAGATATATTTTGCACGGACAATCCACCAAACGGCAAAGGTTCTGCTGGATATTTTTTTATACCGTCTTGGGATGCATCCGGTTGGTTTTCTGATGTTTGTGATTTATTATAGATTACAGAAATTTGACCTTCATCATTTTTTTCTATGGCTATCTTTGCATTGTACACCCGAATATATCTGATTGCAGGTTTAGAACTAAACAATGAAAACAAATCCAAACGAACGTCTATTTTATTTGCCACAAACAAATTTTTCTGTTTTGCCCAATCAGCATTTGGTATACGAATATTATTTAATTCTATCTGTGGACGCAATGAAAACTTCCACGATATCTTGCCATCAATTTCAACGGGCATATTTGTTGCGTCACGCAATACAGATAAAATATTTCCACGTAAACTTTCCAAATTTACCTGATGCAAAGCAATCCCAAACGCCACAGCGAACCCCATCACACACAAAAATATAGCCCTTAATAACCAAAGATATCGTCTATAAAACACATATAAGAACATTTTATCCACCTATGGCATTTTAAATTCCAAAAAACTAACTACTGATTGCATAAAATCAGGCAATTGAGCACGTAAAGTTATCGTTTTACCGGTTCCAGGATGTCTGAAAGTAATTTTATACGCAAATAAAAACAATTTCTGAGTTTTCAACAAAGCACCCAACGCACCACCAAGATCGCCTCGCGTAATTCCATACAAATCATCACCAACAATAGGTGCGCCCAAAGAATACGCACTGTGTAATCTTAATTGATGTGTTCGCCCTGTTTTTGGAGAAAACAAAACCCACGTCAACAAACCAGAAGCTTCACCTAAAACCTTATATTCTGTAATTGCACGTTGTGGATGCGAATCTTTTGGTGCTTTTGCAACATCTTCAAAAACATGTCCTTTGATAACATAGTTGTCTATAACCCCAGATTTTGTTGCAACTGTTCCTTGAAGCAATGCAAGATATTCCTTGTGTGCTATTTTGCTTTGAAATTGTTTTGCTAAATTTTGGGCAGCCTTTTGATTTTTAGCTACAACCAACAACCCACTAGTTTCTCTATCCAAACGATGAACCAAAGAAGTTTTATCATACGGAAACATAGCCGCAACCATTTTATCAATAGATTTTTTTATACCTGTTCCACCCTGCACTGCTAAACCAGCAGGTTTATTAAACACAACAATATCTGCATCATTATGAATAATACATTTTCTCAATTTCTCTAAATCAGATAAAGAATACTTTTCACCTGTTTCTGTTTTTGAAACTTTCTGAAAAGATTGCAATGTAGGCGGAACCCGAACAACATCACCATCCGTTAAAACTTCCATCCCTTTACATCTTGAAGAATTTATTCTTATTTGCCCACCACGGCAAAGTCTATAAAACTCTCGCTGTGGCATACCAGGATAATGCCTTAAAAACCACCGCAATAAACGAGTTCCCTCTTCAACTTTAGAAATTTTTACAAATTCTGCCATAAATTATTCGCCATACGTGATGGATACGACGTTTTTATTACCGTCTACACACTTCCCTTTTGCGCCACTTTCTTTGTGATTAGATTCTTCATAACCAATTGAATCTGTCCATGCTTTTGTAATCAACGCATCACAATCAGATTTTGATAAACCATTTATACTGACAACAAATCTGCGTTTATTTGATGTATCAACAGCCAATTCATAGGTTCCACCATAAGGGTTTTTATTACTTACCGCTATTGCACCAAAAATAGTCGAATTATCTATATTTGAAAAATCATCATATTCACCCAGCAAGCTCCGCACACCAGATACAATATTTGCAACATCATCTGTCACCCGTCCCCGTTTTTGGGTATGAAATGCCGTAGAAATCAAAGCAAAAGCCCCTGCAGTAATAATAGCCATAATAGCCAAAACACCTATCATTTCAATCATTGAACGTCCGGATTCTTGTCTCATTATCACACCTCTATTTGATTTTCATAATTTATATTGTATCATATCTATTATGAAATTTCAATTCAGAGATTTAATAGAAAACGCGCCAATGTCCCCAGGAATCTATAAAATGTACGATGGGGACGGAACCCTTTTATATATCGGCAAAGCGAAAAATATTCTACATCGCCTGCGCCAATATATTGATGTTTCAAAACTTGAAATGCACAAACAAATTATGCGTTCGCTGGTGCGACGTGTAGAATGGGAAACAACACGAACAGAAACAGATGCATTGATTTTGGAACAAAAATTAATAAAAACTTTGAAACCAAAATACAATATTATGATGACAGACGGAAAAATGTATCCTATGCTGGCGCTGACTAAACATGAATACCCAAGGTTATTGAAATTTCGTGGTAAAATATCACAACGCAAAGATGTTTATGGTCCGTATCCATCTGTGTATGCATTAAACGACACAATCAAAACCCTGCAACGCGTTTGCCAATTAAGAACTTGCACTGATACATTTATGAAAAATCGCACACGTCCATGTCTGCTTTATCAAATTGGTCGATGCAGCGCACCTTGCTGTTTACCACAACCAAATTATGATAAAAATGTTCAACTGGCACGCAGAATTTTAACCGGGGACAGCGAACCAATTATCACAGATTTAACAAAACAAATGAAAACGTTTTCAGACAAAATGGATTTTGAAAATGCCGCAATTATTCGTGATAAAATAACTGCATTAACTACAACTACAAATCGCGGTATACGGCAGAATACGCTATACACACCAAATGTACAATGGGACAATAATGTATCAGAACTTGAAAAATGGCTTGGAATAAAACTCGATTGTGTTGGGGTTTTTGATAATTCGCATCTATTTGGTAAAAATCCAGTTGGTGCAATGATTGCATTTGGACATGATGGATTTATAAAATCATCTTATCGTCATTTCAAACTGCGCGATTCTGCACGCGCAGGAAACGACATTGCGATGATGGAAGAATTTGTATCTCGCGCAATCAAGGACGGTCCAAAACTTGATTTAATAATTGTTGATGGTGGGCCTGCGCAATGGAATATCGCAAACAAAGCCGCAAAAGGAAAGATACCCATCTTGGGCGTGACCAAGGGGGTTGTCCGCAATGGCGATGAACATTTTATTATGCCCGATGGTTCTGAAAATCATGAACTGGCAAAAGGTTCCCCATTGTTTTTAATGTTGCGCACAGTTCGTGATGAAGCACATCGATTTGTTATAACATATCATCGTTCTGTTCGCGCAAAACAACTGACCGCCAGTTGCCTGGATGAAATCGAAGGAATTGGCCCAACACGCAAAAAACAATTATTACAGCATTTTGGTTCTGTGCATGCAATTATGGACGCAGACCTGAAATCTTTATCACGCGTACCTGGGCTTGGGAAAAGTGCAGCAGAAAAAATATATGCCTATTTCCATTCTGATATGCTATAATGATAATAATTACCAAAGGAGAAAAATAATATGAAAGCATTTGTTAATTTTTTATCTGCGTTTCGCATAATGGTCGCATTTTTGATTATACCAACAATTATGATGCGTTGGTATTGGATATCATTTGCATTATATGTCTTGGGCGCAATATCAGATTGGTTTGACGGATATTTGGCACGTAAATATAATTGCTGTTCTAAATTGGGTGGTGTTTTGGATCACATTGGCGATAAATTATTGGTATGCAATACGTTTATTATGTTGGCTTTGATTGCACCAACATGGACAGTTGTTATTCCAGTTATAATAATGATTGCACGTGAATTGTATATCAGCGGATTACGCGAATTTTTGGGCACCCAGAAAATCGAAATGCCTGTTCCAAAGGCACGCTTTTCAATGGGCAAAATTAAAACAACAATTCAAATGATTGCTATCGCTGCATTTTTGTTATTCTTTGCAGTATTTTCATCCATAACCCCAACAACAGACAGTCGTATAGTATTTTATTTAATCAGCATATTGCCCCAGATTGGCGTATTCTGTTTATGGTTCGCATTGGTCGCTTCGCTTTGGAGTGCAACACAATACACATTTACATTTGCACAAAAATTAAAGAAAATAAAATAAACAACAATAACAATTAAAAAATCCGCCATACGGCGGATTTTTTGTTGTTTATACCCTCACAAAAAAAACTTGACATTTTATTATTTTGGTCTATATTATCAGTAATCAAAACAACAAAAATGCAATTTGCACAAATAAAAAGGATTAAATATGTCAAACGAAATGACACAAAAATTCTTGAAACAAGCATTACAAGATAAAACCTTGAAAGAAGTTATAATCGCATATAACGAATTTGATGACAAATACACTGTCACAACAAGAGAACCCATTCGCAAGCGTCTGATTGCAATTAGTAAAAACTACGAATCAAATTATTATGAGAGGGAATATAATAAACTTATCTCAAACGCAAGCCAAGATGTGCTGGAAATGTTATACAACAAATTTGCCGAGATATACAATAATTCACTTAAAGCAGAAGGGCTCTATAGTAATCTTCATTTCTTGAATACAGAACAAGAAAGGCAAGCATATATTGCTAAATACAAAAAAGAAGGTAACGATATCGACGCAAAAACCCAAAATGGAGATACCGCATTGTGTATAGCCGCTAAACACGGTGATCTGGAAGCAGTAAAAGCACTCATCATGGCTGGTGCAAATGTTAATCATCAGAATAACAAGGGATTAACACCGTTGATGCTGGCAACACAAAACAAATATTTAGAAACAATGAAAATACTTGCTAGGGCTGAAGAAATACAAAAATGGAAAGACATAGGGATACATATTAAAGGACAAATAAGTCGTTAAACAAATCCGCCATACAGCGGATTTTCTTTTGTTTATGAATTTTTTTACACAAACAAATCTTTTACAAACTGGGCGTGTTCAGTAATAAACTTGAATCGAAATTCTGGTTTTTTACCCATTAAATCATACACCAAAGTTTTTGTTTTTTCTGTGTCTTCCAGACCTTCTTCGGTCTTTGGAGGTAAATCAACACGAATCAAACGACGTGTTTTTGGTGACATAGTTGTTTCTTTCAATTGATTTGGCATCATTTCACCCAAACCTTTGAATCGTGATATCTCAACGCGTTTGTTTTTATATTTACCGTTTTTCAATTCTTCCAATTCTTCATCAGAATCAACATAAATCGATTCGGTTCCACAGGTTAATTTATACAAAGGTGGACAAGACAAATACAAATGTCCATCATAAATCAACTGTGGCATATATTGATAGAAAAACGCCATCAACAATGATGCAATATGACTACCGTCCACATCCGCATCGGTCATAATAATAATTTTTTCATATCTTAATTTATTATCGTCCCAATCTTTCGCAGTTCCGGCACCAATAATATCAATCAAATCATTTAATTCTTTGTTGGCGCTAAATCTTTCATCAGAATTAGACAATACATTTAAAACCTTACCACGCAAAGGCATAATCGCCTGGGTCGCTCTGTCGCGCGCTTGCTTAGCGGTTCCGCCAGCAGATTCTCCCTCTACAATAAACAATTCTGTGCCCTCTACCCCATGTTTAGAACAATCTGCCAATTTAGATGGCATACGAATTCGCTTGGTTGGTGTTTTACGTGCAACATCTTTGACTTGTTTTGTTTTAATACGCGCATTAGCCAAGTTTATAACAAAATCTAGCAATGCATTTGCAGTTTTCGGATCAGATGCCAAAAACATTTCCCATGGATCGCGCAAAGCATTTTCTGTATAACGTGCAACTTCTGGGTTTGAAAGCTTTTCCTTGGTCTGACCCAAAAATTGTGGTGTTTTATAGAACACAGAAACAATCGCCGCCACAGAATCAAAAACATCTTCGCCGATAATCGTGGCCGCTGCCTTGTTATTTACCTTTTCACCATATGCTTTCAAGCCCTTTGTAATCGCGGCCTTGAACCCTGCCTCATGTGTTCCACCATCCACAGTTGCAATTGTATTACAGTAAGACGCAAAAAATCCATCGTCCGATGCCGCACCATTTTCATCTGTTAAAACCGTCAGAGCCCATTCTACACGACCACTGTCGTCTGGAAAATCGACCGAGCCACTGAAAATCTTTGGCAAAATTCGTGGTTTAGAATCTGTTTTTTCTGCGACAAAATCTGCAACACCATTTGGATAATAAAATTCTTTGTCCGATGGGATATTCATATCTTCGGTCAATAATGCCGGATTACAATGCCACTCTATCTTGACACCACGCGACAAAAACGATTTAGCACGTGCCATACGATAAATCTTAATCGGTTTGAACACAGCGGATTCGCCAAATATATCATCATCCAAAGTGAAACGAATTTTTGTTCCATGTGCCTTGGTCGCATTACCGCGTTGAATTGGCGATGTAGTTTTTCCACGTGAAAAAGTTTGATGCCATTCATAACCGTCCCTGGAAATCGTCACAATCATTTCAGACGACAACGCATTAACAACCGCACTACCAACACCATGCAGACCACCAGACACCTTGTATGAGCCCTTGTCGAACTTACC
>CAMZAC010000025.1 GCA_947304085.1 uncultured Alphaproteobacteria bacterium | reverse complement strand
AACAACTCCTTTCAATTTGATAATCCTCCCTAGTTGTTAGTTGTTTTATTGTTACATCAGCGCCTGCTGGAACGCAGAGTGCAACAAACGTTTCTGTTCAACATTCATATTGTTTGTGTTATGCAAAGTGTTATAAAAAAATAAAATTTAGTATAAACAGAACAAAAGAAGAATTAGCTAATAGATATACAGAACACGATAAAAAAGGAAGTTTTTATTGTGAGAGATTATGGAAAAGGGGGGTCGGAGGAAAAAAGGAAGATGTTCCGAGCCTCCATTTCCCAGTGTATTTTAATCCTTTAAATCATCAGATACTTGTAGATAAAGAATATAATGGTGAAAAAGATTTTATAAAGATAATCCCTTATCATACAGCGGGAGTGCTTGGAAGATGGACTTGGAGCCGAGAAAGCATGATTTCTAAGAGAGATAATTTAATAGTTAAAAGGGTATCAGGTGAATGGAAATTACATAAAAAAGTGTATGATTTTGAGGAAACAGGAAAGCTCCCATTTAGCATTATAGGTGCGGATATAGGAAGAACAGAAATAGGAGGGTTAGAAGTCAAGGCTATTTTTGAAGGTCAAAAATTGTTTGAATATCCGAAGGGCGTTGATTTCATAAAACATTTCTTGAGTTTTTCTCAAAACCAAGATAACATTGTTTTAGATTTCTTTTCAGGATCTGCCACAACCGCCCATTCAGTTATGCAATTAAATGCAGAAGATGACGGTAGCCGTAAGTTCATAATGGTGCAGTTGCCAGAACCAACAGCTGAAGATTCCGAAGCTTTTAAAGCCGGGTACAAGAACATTTGTGAAATTGGTAAAGAACGAATCCGTCGTGCTGGTGACAAAATAGTTGCAGAAACAGGAAAAACAAACTTGGATATCGGTTTCCGCGTATTGCGTGTTGATTCAAGTAATATGAAAGAGGTTTATTATAAGCCATCTGACACAAAACAATCCGGATTGCTTGATTTGGTAGATAACATAGAAGATGGCAGAACAGATATGGATTTGTTATTTGGGGTGATGGTTGATTGTGGCTTGCCGTTGGATATGCCAATTGAAACTAAAACATCACATGGCAAGACGTATTATGTCGTGAATAATGCCGATTTAATAGCCTGTTTTGAAGATAGTATATCAGAAGACCTAATTCGAGAAATCGCAGAACAAAAACCTATATGTGCAGTATTCAAAGATTCTTCGTTTGCTGAGGCAAAAGACAAAGTAAATGTGTCAGAAATCTTTAAAAATTTCTGTGGCGATGATAAATGCTTAAAAATACTGTAATTGTACGGAGGGTTTCTGATGCCAAATGTAATTCAAAAATACAAACATCAACAATTTCAAACAGATGCATGTGATGCAATCTGTAATGTGTTTGTTGGTCAACCAAATATAGATTCGAATGTATATTTGATGGATCCTGGGACTTCTGATGATAACACATTATTTAATGAGGTTCAAAATGCCTACGCAAACCAAAAGATAGAGTTAACAGAAGAACAACTAAAAGCAAATATTAGAAAAGAGCAAATAAAAAATGGTATTAAACCGATAGATTCTATTGTGGGTTATGATCAAAAGGAACTGAATTTATCAGTAGAAATGGAGACTGGTACTGGTAAAACGTACGTTTACATCAAAACAATACATGAATTACATAAAAGATATGGCTGGACCAAATTTATCATAATTGTACCGTCTATAGCTATTCGCGAGGGCGCTTATCATTCTTTTGTTACTACAGAAAGCCATTTTAAGATGGAGTATGGCGATACTCTCCAATTTTTTATTTATAATTCATCTGATTTACAACAGGTGGAACAGTTCGCAACAGATGAAAATATCCATGTAATGATTATCAATTCACAAGCATTTGCTGCAAATAATGCAGAAAGTAGAGTATTTACATCAAAGCAACCGGAAAAATTCAAAGGGCGCAGCCCAATCGATGTGATTGCAGAAACAAGACCGATTATTATACTAGATGAGCCGCAATCAACCAGTGGAGCGACAACCGTCCAAAGAATGAAGGGTTTTAAGCCATTATTTATATTGCGTTATTCTGCTACTCATCGCGATGAATATAATATGCTGTACAGATTAGATTCAATTGATGCATATAATAAAAATTTAGTAAAAAAGATAGCTGTTAAAGGTATTTCTATACATGGGGATACCGCCACAAATGGGTATGTATATGTTTCTAAAATTGATGTCAGACCAGGTAAAGATCCTACTGTATGGTTAGAAATTGATCATCAAGGAGCCAGCAAGCGTGATAGAAAAATTATGCGTTTTGAAGAACAGGATGATTTATATGTAAAGTCAGGCAACCTAGCTGAATATGAAGATCGTTGGATTGTTGATTTAATAAATGGTAGCGATAAAACTGTCTCTTTTACGAATGGTGTCGTTTTGGAGGAAGGTAAATCAATCGGCAATATGAATGAAGAACAGTTGCGCAGGGTTCAAATTCGTGAAACTATTAAAAGCCATTTAGAAAAAGAAGAAACTTTATTTGATAAAAACATTAAAGTTTTATCTCTGTTCTTTATAGATGAGGTAGCTAAATATCGTCCAGATAATAATGAAAACGGTCTATATAAACAGATGTTTGAGGAAGAATACCAGTTTGCTATGGATAGAAGACTGGAAAATCTTGGTTTAAATCCAGAGTATGAAGCTTTTCTAAAACAGACACATCCAGATACATGCAATGATGGATATTTTTCTAAGGATAAAAAAGGCAAATTAAAAGATACTAACGGTAGTACGGATGCCGATAAGGATTCGTATGATTTGATCATGAAAAACAAGGAACGATTATTATCTTTTGATGAACCTGTCAGATTTATATTTTCGCATTCTGCTTTAAAAGAGGGGTGGGATAACACAAATGTTTTTCAAATTTGTGCGTTGAAAAATAGTGATAGCAGTACAACAACTCGTCGTCAAGAACTTGGACGCGGTATGCGTTTGTGTGTAAATCAACATGGTGATCGTATGGATGAAGCAGAGGTTGGTGAAAATGTACACAATATAAACGTATTAACTGTAATAGCTTCAGAAAGTTATGAAAAATTTGCTGCCGCTTTACAAGAAGAGTATAAAGCTGCTACAGATGGAAGATTGCAAAAGATAACTGAAGATATGTTTGTTGATAAAACAGTGGTTATGAATGGAGAAGAGCATAAAATCACCAAAGATGAAGCTGGAGATATTGTATACCATTTTACTGTTCAACAATATATTGATAAAAACAAACAATTAACACAGAAATATTACACTGCTGTTCAGGACGGAACCTTTATTGCCCCAATGGGCTTTGAGGCGGACGCTATCATCAAAATAGCAAATAAAACGACAATAAAGATAACTGATGCTGGTAGAAAAAGGGTTAAGCAGAAATTAAACACAAAGAATTTCAATAAAAAGGAATTTCAAGACTTGTGGAATTTAATAAACCAGAAATCATTCTACACAGTAGATTTTAAGACAGAAGATTTGATAAGTAAAGCAGTTGAGTCTTTAAATAATAATTTACACGTAACTCCACTGGTTGTAGAAATAGCCAAATCTAACCTTAAACATATTTCTGATAATGCAGATTTAGATATGACCAAAGGTAAAATATCTGTAGAAAAAATAACAGTTGCCGAAATAAGCCAGCCATTTGATTTAATTGGGGAAATAGCAAAAGGTACAGCGTTAACAAGAAAAGCGGTGGCGGATATTTTAACCAAAATTAGGCCGGAGGTTTTTGATAAATTTAAAGCAAATCCCCAAGATTTTATTAAAAATGCTATCGATTTAATAAACGAAACTAAAGCAATTTCTGTTATAGAGCATATAGAATACAATGCATTAGAAGAACGTTTTAGTACGGATATTTTTACCAAGCATGAATTAAATGTCTTGGAAGATAATTCTGTTGAGACACCAAATCACAATATATACGATCGAGTAGCGTGTGATTCTAAGGTTGAAAAGGATATGGCTAAAGAGCTGGAATGTCATGAAGATGTTTGTGTATATGCTAAGCTACCAAACGATTTTTATATCAGTACTCCAATGGGAAAATACAATCCAGACTGGGCTATCGTTTTTAAAGAAGGTGATATAAAACATATTTACTTTGTGGCTGTAACAAAGGGGGTGCCTCCAGATGACTTAGAGGTAAGTTTAAAGGATGTAGAAAAAGCAAAAATAAAGTGTGCGAAAAAGCATTTTGAGAAAATAAGCGGAAACAAAGTTCAATATGGTGTTGTTGATACCTATGACACTTTGTTTAAGAAAATAATGGGGTGATAATATGAACATACTACGTTTGATGGTTGTAGGAGTAATGTCTATTGCGCTGGCTGGGTGTTCTGAGCCAGCACCAGAATGTTGGGATAGTTCGGTTAAAAAGCTATTAACAGATATAGCCAAGGAAAATTACAAGAAAGATATAGTCGGCTTTGAAGAAGTGGTGGAAATGGAGGTGTTTACAGATGTAACGCCGCAACGCCGTGCATGTTCTGCAAAACTTGTAACCAAATATAACGAGAAAGATGGTACATACCAATACTTTGATGTAGATTATGTCGTCAGACGCATACGCGGCGAAGACGCTTATTATACTTCTGTGACCAATTTAGTAAGAAAGTAAACACATTAAATTTTTACCGTTTGATTTTTCAGAATACTATAATATACTGTCATTGATGATAGAGGTCACGCATGAATAAATGTTATATTATCTCTTATGATTTAATGGCTCCTGGTAAGAATTATGAATTGTTGTATAATACGATAAAGTCATATGGTACTTGGGGTAAAATAACAGAATCTTGTTGGATAATTGTAACAGCATTACCAGCAACAGCTATCCGTGATAGATTAGCTTTGTGCATAGATAGAAATGATAGATTGTTTGTTTCTAGATTAGCAATGCCTGCAGCATGGAGAAATACAAAAGCGGACGATGTGTGGGTAAAACGTATATTAGAAACTTATGGGCAATAATATGAAGAATGCGGTTTATGTTCATCAGGAGTATGATATAGAAGAGATAAAACGTATGTTAAAACATGCGGTTTTGGCTTTTGATACAAATGCTTTATTGGGTTTGTATAGTTATTCACCAAAAATTTTACAAGATATCAAAGGATTATTAACAAAAGATACAATCAAAAACAGGTTGTTTGTGCCGTATCATACAGCAGAAGAATTTTATAAAAACAAAGATAAGGTTATACAAAGGGCTCAATCTATTTATTCGTCAAAACTTGGTGGGGTTACAAGTACCATAAACGCATTACAACAAGATATAAATAAAACACATTTTTTAAGTGATTGGGTTATTACTGCTAAAACAGCTTTACAAAAGGCTGTGGAAGCTATGAGAGAAGCTTATAAAGCACAAGAAGTTGATTTTGATAAAATTTCAGAAATAATAGAAGAAATTTTTTATGATGATTGTGTTGGTCGTGAATTAGAAAATTCCGAATTTTATGAAAATGAATTTGAGAAAAGACTCAAATATGATATTCCTCCAGGAATTACCGATAGTCAAAAGAAACAGAATAAATCTGGAGATTTTATTATATGGTCTGAATTATTGGCCAAGGCTAAGGCGGATAAAACAGATATTATATTTGTAACCAATGAAAAAAAATTTGATTGGTGGGATAAATCTGGTAAGGGGCGTCCTAACAAACAACTTTTGGTTGAGTTTAACAAGAAAACTGACCGGAGGTGTTACTTTTTTAATATGGATAGTTTTATTAGATTGTTAGCAAGAGAACACGGTTATAAACTTGAATATGATGTAGATATTCCTTTTGAAAATAATGAGTATGATACTGTCTTACCAGAAGAACAGGTAATAGAGGATAAGACAGTAGCAGAAGAAAAAATATCCAATGAACAAGCGGGATAGCTCTGTTATTCACATTGTTTATAATATGTAATTTATGAAAAATTGTATTATATTCAAATTTATGCTATAATTCTCATGATAACATAGGAGTTTTTATTATGGCGCGTGGGATTATATATATTTTAACCAATGATGCGATGCCTGGTTACATCAAAATTGGGCGCACAGATAAAACAGTTGAACAACGCATGAAGCAACTTGATAAAACAGGCGTTCCATTGCCGTTCAGATGCCATTTCGCCGTCAGGGTTGATAATTATGAAGAAAATGAAGCGTATGCACACAGAATCTTTGCCGGCAGCCGCGTAAGATCAAATCGTGAATTCTTTAGAGTTGCGCCAGAAGATGCGGTTGCTTTGTTGGAAGTACTGGCCAAAGGGTTCAAAGGCGAAGAGATAAAAACAGACAATACCATGTTTGGTGAAGATGGCGTGGTGAAAGATGAAGATATCCAAATAGCATCCGATAAAAAAGGCAAAAAACAATATGATTTTGCTGCGGTTGGTATCAAGCCTGGGGCGACGTTGGAATTTGCGCGTACATTGAAAAATGGCACGGTTTTGAAATGCACAGTGAACGATTCCACGCATAAAAAGAAGGTATCATTCAACGGTACGGATTATTCTTTGTCTGAATTGGCTAGAAAGATCATGAAAGAACATTTTGCCACAAATTGGAAACAATACCGTGGACCGGATTTCTTTAAATACAAAGGCGAAATTTTAACCGAACGCAAAAACCGCATGCTGGGCGAAAGCGAATAATCGGTTTAATTGGCTATTTTTTGCGATGGGATCAGGACAATGACTTTGATGTCTGTATGATCATTCATCCATTGTATCGATCGTTGTTGGGCTATACTAGGCCGAATAGGGGTTATGAAGAAGATATGCTTAGCATCATTTTGGATGGCCGTGGCCAACATTTGACCGATATCCGCATCGGTTATTGCGCTGGGTAACGTGACCAAAAGAGCCTTGGCACCGGATCTGTTACCAGATATTGTTGCAATTTCGAATTTGCGCTGGTCGGATTTATGGCTTGCGGCCATTTGGACACATTTGTACATCAACCGGCGGAGTAACCACGCCTGGCGATTGGTTAATGCACCATCTTGCGTGCGGCGTACGGCCGATTCCAATTCGCACAAAGAACGACACGCGGCAAAATACAGCATCACAAAATCTGTGCGATGGTTAGGCGCAATATCATCAAAATGTTTGTATTTCATAGACGATCCTTTTCAATGTCGTCGTAGTAAGCCGTAAATTTTTCCATTTGTCCAGTAAAAAGTGCAAAAAAACGTTAGATTTCCGGTGTGTTGCGGCTTTGTGGTATGATATCATATAGATATCAAAATAGATATCAAGATTGATCTTAATAGTGCGGATTCTGTGTAGCTATTGTGTAGCCAGAAGGTTGTTTCATGATGATTTTTGATGTACCGTGGTGTGTGAAACATAGAAGTGTTAAGTAAAGAAAAATGCCGCAAACCTGCGGGGTTTACGGCGGAATTCCTTGGCTCGGGCAACTGGACTCGAACCAGTGACATACGGATTAACAGTCCGTTGT
>CAMZAC010000024.1 GCA_947304085.1 uncultured Alphaproteobacteria bacterium | reverse complement strand
TACTGCCTGCGCGAAAATACCGCGTATAATCGTTGTTTTTGTAGCGCAAAATTAGCACAAATTGATTCTAAATATCAAAAAACGATTGATGATTTAATACAACAAATAATTGTTTTACAGAATACCACCGTAACAGAAAACCCCGATGATGAACCTTTGACTTCTGTTGAAAAGTATTGGGAAGATACTATCTTTCAATACACAGGGACGAACCCTTGGTTTAACATCAATTCAAGCATACAGGATGTATACGACAATTTAAATTGGGCTGACAACGAAACACGTATTCGCGGTCAAAACGCGTTTAACATCGGTCATGAATATTGTGTAAACTATTTACGTGCTTGTTCTTATATGGCATCAAACTTACGTGATGCATATAAGTCAGAAATTGCACGCGATTGTGCAACCTATGAATCAACTTTGCAAAAAATTCAAACTACAGCTGAAAGCATTATTGAAAATTACGGTAAATAGTCAGATTTGCCCTGCTCTTGATTTTTACAATGCAAATTATGCTTGTATATATTTCTTGCTAAATCATCACTGATTGCCTGCCAATCAGATATATGCCCATATATTATATCACAATCACACACTGTTCTAGTCTGCGATACTGTATTCAGACTGCAAGATGCGACGAATATCAGCCACACCAGTTTTGTAAACTTTATCATTTATAATCCTGTGGTTTTGCATAGATTGTTCAATTTGTGCTTTGGATTCTTGAGCGATTTTCATACGACATTTCGTATCTGCGATTTTTCCACCACAAAAAAATGCACCGAACACACACATAACAATTAAAAATATTAAATATATTTTGCTCATATTTTCTCCATAAAAAAACCGCCGTTCCTAAAAACGACAGTTTTTATTTTATAACCGAAATATCTTTATTGATTCATTGCAGAAAAGAAATCATCATTTGTTTTTGTTAGACGCAATTTATCTAACAAAAATTCCATCGCCTCTAACGTTCCCATTGGATTTATTATGCGACGCAAAACATACATTTTTGATAAAGTATCTTTTGACACTAACAAATCTTCTTTTCTGGTTCCCGATTTTGTAATATCAATTGCAGGATACACTCGTTTATCAGACAGTTTCCTGTCCAAAATAATTTCGCTATTTCCTGTTCCCTTAAATTCTTCAAAAACAACTTCATCCATTTTGGAACCTGTATCAATCAACGCAGTAGCGATTATTGTCAAAGAACCACCGCCTTCGATATTACGAGCAGCACCAAAGAAACGCTTTGGACGTTGCAAAGCATACGCATCAACACCACCGGTTAGAACTTTACCACTGGATGGAACAACCGTATTATATGCACGCCCTAATCTTGTAATAGAATCAAGCAATATCACAACATCTTGACCTGCTTCAACCAAACGTTTTGCCTTTTCGATAACCATTTCGGCCACTTGAATATGACGGGTTGCAGGTTCATCAAATGTAGATGATATAACTTCACCGCGAACACTGCGTTGCATATCAGTCACTTCTTCTGGACGTTCATCAATTAACAACACTATCAACTTAACATCTGGATAATTTGTTGCGATAGAATGTGCGATATTCTGCAACATAACCGTTTTACCGGTTCTTGGTGGTGCAACAATCAATGAACGTTGCCCTTTACCAGTTGGCGAAATTAAATCGATAACACGGGCAGACAAATTGCGACCTTTGTCTGTATCATCAACAACTTCCATTTTAAGTTGTTCATCTGGATATAGCGGTGTCATATCATCAAAAGAAATACGGTGACGCAGATTTTCAGGATCACCACCATTAACGCGTTCAATTGTTTCCAAAGCAAAATAACGTTCCGATTCGTTTTGCGGTGCCTGAATTTGCCCTTCAATATAATCACCAGTCTTTAACCCATATTTCTTAATTAAATTTGGCGAAACATATAAATCATCCGGTCCAGCCAGATAATTACTTTCTGGAGCCCGCAAAAAGCCAAAACCATCTTGCATACGTTCTAATACGCCATCACCAATCAAAGTGATAGATTTATCAGCTGCATATACACGCATAACAGCAAAACGTAATTGCTGAACATTTAATTGCGAAGGGTTTTCAATTCCCATATCTTCTGCCATCTTCAACAATTGTTGAGGTGACTTTGTTTTTAACTCATTAACATGCATAAAAAAACCTTTTGGAAAGTGCAACCAGAGAATTCTGATGCTACATTGCTGATTATTATAGCCTAAAACGGCACGAAAGTCAAGTTTTCAAAGAAAAGTGGCCAAAAACGGCCACCATATTCCTATTTTCGCCCCGCGTCTATATTATCTATTACAGAAATATCTATTCCGCGCTTTGCGAACTCTGCGGCAAGATTACATTTTTTCATTGCATTTGTAAAATGAGCCGCTTTACCAGCCGAAACTAATTCGGCATTTGCTTTCTGAAAAGAATCTTTCTTAGCCATCGTATCACCTTTTAAATGCTATCTCTCACCACACAGAATATACCAAACAAGGTTTTTGTCAAGAGAAATTTTATCTTTTTATAAATTTTCTTCACAATCCGCACAATCGTCCGTTTCAGTATATTCTTCAACAACGATTGGTGCAGCCTTTGCTGGCTCTGTATAATGAACTTCTTTTACAACACGCACACGACGATTCGCGGCGTTTGGTGTATTATTCGGGGTCTGGACTTTTAAGTCCTCTTCCCCCGAAGAAACCGCAATAATCTGAGACGAAGGAATACCATATTCTATCAACATTTTTTGCACAGCCTCTGCCCTACGTCCACCCAAAGCATAGTTATAATCACTAGAGCCAGCAGTATCAGTATGTCCCACCACAGATACCTTTACATTTTTATTTTCTTGGGTTGTTGTAGCCAACTTTCTGATTAAATCTTCATATTCAGGCTTAATTGTAGCCTTGTCAAAATCAAACCTGATTTCAAATATCTCTTCCATGACATGCTGTTTTGGTTCCAAAGGAATCTGCTGCACCTTGATAACAGTTTTTTCAGAACCATTACCCATATCATCTAAACGTTTATTTATTGCTGCCAATTCAGCCCGCATGGCCACCATCATGTCAATAAACTCATCACGAGACACATAATTACCATTTTCTGCTTCATCAGCTACATTTTCTTCGTTGCCATAAATATTTTGATTAAACACAATTGGCTGTTGCGATTGTTGTGGCACGGCAACAGGATTAATCAAATTAGACGGTATATTAACATTGTTCACAATAATAACACCATCACGTGTCCGTGAAGCGCCAGACATAGCATTCAAACGACGCGTTTCAGGATAATATTGTTCTTCGTCAGCACCACCACTAACAATTGTTTCTGATTCAACATGCGTAGCACCAACAACCTTGCCATCTCTACAATCTCTGACAGCTTGCAAAGACGACAAAAATCTCTGTTTACATTCTCGCGCAGTTGCATCCTGCCCACTGGCTGCAGCAGACAACCAACAATCAAACTTTGCTTGTGCTTCCGCTATCAACTGTGGCTGAGAGTCAACCGCATCTTTTTTTATCTCACCTATCAAATCGTTATAAGCTGTATAAAATTCAAATCTTTCATTGTCATTATCAATGTCCCAATTATCCAAGGTTTCTGGAAAAGGTGTTTCTCCGGAAAAAGCACTTACCGCCTTTTGCGCAAACAATTCACCAATCATCGGATATCCACTTGTCCGTGCATTATAAATCGCATAAGAACGATAATTCATAGCCAACTGATTAAGAAAAGAATCTTGATGCGGAGCATCGTTTACATTCAAACGCTCAACATAATCAACCGTTGGTGTATCATATTCAACCGTTTCTTCAGTAGTTCCAGCACAACCAGCCAACACGGCTGTTGCTATCAACGCCAAAATCGACACAGAAGCCTTGTTTTTCATGACAAAATCCCTTTCCTTTTTCAACTTATATACAGAGTATACATATTTTTAATATTTTAGTAAAGAAAAAAACACACCATTTATCGTATGTTTTTACACTTTGTTATAAAAACAATGAAATCACTTATCAAAAGATTTTAATGCCTGATTACCAAACGTCGACAAAATAGAAGAAACACCACTTGTTCCACTGCTTGCTCCCAGCGTCTGTGCCAACCCCATAACATCCGAAACACCTGCTGTTCCAGTTGCATCGCCAACTTTGCTTATTGTTCCAATCAGGAAATTCCCCCACAGTTCACGTTTTTTCCTACTAAGTGTATCTGGTGCACATCTTTCGGTTTTTTCCATCAAACTTTTAATCTTTGAAAATTCATTTTTCGTATAATCTTCTGGTCCAAACGGAATTTTTTCAAAAACTACATATATATTGGAAACATCTTTTTTGTTATCCAATTTATCTTTACTGGCTTTTGGAAACCCATACCAGATGTAGCCTTTATCACTATTTGAATCAAAAACATCATAACAACCTTCGTCGTCTTGCCCTTCCATACAATTTTTATAAGTTTCATTTTTATTCAAGCGCCGTCCTAGGTTACTATAACTATCCTTTGCGGCCGTATCACCAATTTTTGCCCACTCTTTTACCATGTCGTTCACAGTATTTATATCTGTGACCGAAGGTGCACAATCAGCGGTCAATTGTTGTTGTGCTTTTTTTAGTTGTTGAACACCCTGAACAAAATTGATAACCGTTGGCAATAAACTGGTAGCAGATGCCAACCCGCCAGAAAGCCCACCGGAACTTTGCGTTGTGACAGGAGCTGCTTTCTTTACAGCATAAGATTTACTGGTTGCACTAACCGCACCAAACGAACCATATGGTGACAAAATCAAAGCGACAGTAAAGATACAGAACAGTTTTTTCATTCTCTCTTGGATGCATTATATCATAAAAAAAATATTATATAAATATAAAAATTGCATTTTTATTTACAAAATATTAAACTGAGGTTGTGAAACAAAATCAACGCAATTTTATAATTATATCAAAACACAAGCGATTAACCCGTTTATGGCAATTTTTCTTTACAGGCTGGGGCTTGGTTATGGTTGCAGTATTGGTCGCCGCATCACTATTCACAAAGCAAATTTTATGGACACCTATTACAGCAATAAACATGAAAGATGTTGTCCATAATCAATTTAAAATGACAAACGCAACATTCGTAGGAACCGACCGGGACAACAACCCATTTAAGATAAACGCTGTATCTGGCAATCAAGAATATGATAAACCAGATATCGTTTTTTTGATAAAACCGTCCGGAACAATTGTTCGCAATACCACAAACGGCAAAATCAAAGATGAAATATCTGCAAGCCGTGGTCAGTTTAATCACAAAGAAAAAATATTAAAACTAACAGGAAATGTCCGTGTTAATTCCAGTAATGGTGATAAAATACGAACAGATGAAATGGTGATAAAACTATGATAAAAAAATCTGTGTTAAAAGTTGAACATCTTTCAAAGCATTATGGCAAGCGCGTTGTTTTGCGGGATATATCTATGATCGCAAACCAAGGCGAATCGGTCGGTCTTCTGGGTCCAAACGGTGCCGGCAAAACAACCGCTTTTTATTGTATAACTGGACAACTAGCTGCAACCAGCGGGCAAATTTTTTTAAATTCACAAGACATAACACATTTGCCTTTTTATCAACGTTCACGTTTACACATTGGTTATTTACCTCAAGAAAACAGCGTTTTTCGTGGATTATCCGTAGAAGATAATATTATGGCTATACTGGAAGTGGTGGAACCAAATCATGCTAAAAGACAAGAAAAACTTGATGCATTATTAGACGAATTTGCCATTACTTTTTTACGCAAAAGCCCCGCAACAGCCTTATCTGGTGGCGAACGCCGTCGTGTTGAAATTGCACGCGCTTTGGCAAATGACCCAAAATTTATATTATTAGACGAACCTTTTGCGGGTATAGATCCTATTGCTGTAAATGAAATTCGTGAATTAGTATCCCAATTAAAACACAGGGGGCTTGGTGTAATTATCACAGACCATAACGTTCGTGAAACATTAGGCATTACAGACAGAAGTTATGTTTTACACGATGGTCAAATACTGAAACACGGAACAACCGATGAAATTGTCAAAGACGAAATGGTAAAAAAAGTTTATCTTGGCGAAAATTTCACTATGTAAAAACAACTTAATCAAACAAATAAAAAAGGAGAACTATTAAATGTTTGCTATTGACACTGTACATGCGCGTCAAATTATGGATAGTCGCGGAAATCCAACAATAGAATGCGATATTACTTTATCAGGCGGTGCCTTTGGTCGCGCATCTGTTCCATCTGGTGCATCAACTGGCTCTTTTGAAGCCCTAGAATTACGCGATGGTGGAAACACATATATGGGCAAAGGTGTATTAAAAGCTGTTAAAAATGTAAACGAAATTCTTGCGCCCGCCCTTGTTGGCATGAATGCAGAAAATCAAACTGAAATTGATGAAAAAATGCTGGCTTTGGACGGCACACCAAACAAAGATAAATTGGGTGCAAACGCAATATTATCTGTATCATTGGCTGTTGCGCACGCTATCGCAAACGCAAAACATATCCCACTATATAAACACATTGCAAACATTTTTGGAAATCCAAATCCTTGTGTTTTACCTCGCCCAATGATGAATATTATAAATGGTGGCGCACACGCAGATAACGGTCTGGACGCCCAAGAATTTATGATTATACCAAACGGTGCAAAAAATGAAGTAGAAGCGATTCGTATGGGTTCTGAAATATTTCACAATTTAAAATCCATTTTGAAAAAATCTAAACACAGCACAAATGTTGGTGATGAAGGTGGTTTTGCCCCAAACTTTAACACGTGTCACGAAGCATTAGATACAATTGTTGCAGCGATTCGTGCTGCTGGTTATAAACCAGGCGAACAAGTATCCATTGGTTTGGATGTCGCATCATCCGAATTTTTTGACAACGGTGTTTACCATTTTGAAGGCAAAGATAACACATCCGATGAAATGATTGCTTTCTATGAAAAATTAATTACTGAATACCCTGTTATTTCTATCGAAGACGGTATAGCAGAAGAAGATTGGGACGGTTGGAAAAAATTGACCGAGAAAATCGGAAACAAATGTCAATTAGTTGGCGATGATTTATTCGTCACAAATCCGATTCGTCTGAAAAAGGGTATTGACAACGGCGTGGCAAATGCGATACTTATCAAAGTAAACCAAATTGGTTCTTTGACCGAGACTTTGCGTGCAATAAAAATGGCACAAGATGCAAACTACGGTGTTGTGATTTCTCATCGCAGTGGAGAAACAGAAGACACAACCATTGCGGATTTAGCAGTTGCAACAAATGCAGGTCAAATTAAAACAGGTTCTATGTCACGTACAGATCGTATGGCAAAATACAACCAACTGATTCGTATAGAAGAAGAACTGGAAACAGATGCAAAATATGGTATATAGTAGATTATAAGATGTTGCATATTATAAACATTTTAGCATTGATAAAATACATAGCGGTCATATTGATTTTTATATGTATATTATTAGCCCCCGTTTATATTGCATGTGCAAACAACCGTTCAAAATACGATTCGATGCGAACACGTTGTGGTGCTTTGCTTTTTGGATGG
>CAMZAC010000023.1 GCA_947304085.1 uncultured Alphaproteobacteria bacterium | reverse complement strand
GAACTCCCAACCGAACTTGGTGGCAAACTTGATAATACATTGGGTAAGAAACTGGAAGGGGATGCAAAAACTTTATGGGGCGATGCAAAAGGTGCGGTCAGTTCAATCTATAAAAAATGGGTTAAAAAATAAATTAAACAAATCGCAAAAAATCGCGTGCTATGTTTTTAATGCCTTTTGATTTAAACGCAACTGTTAAAATATTATCATTTTCTGCAATCACTACGCCTGAACCCATTTCTGCATGCACAACCATTTTACCTATAACAGATTCTGATTTAAATTGTTTTTGATTTGCTTTTTTTGAATATGATTGTTGTAGGCTTGAATAACCGTGTCCCTGAATATTCATAAATTGTTTATCAATTTCATTAATAAAGCGCGATTCAGATTGATATTGTCGTTGACCAAATACGGAACGCACCATTGCATTTGTTATTATAACCCGCACACGCGCACGCGTAATTGCAACATACGCTAAACGACGTTCTTCTTCTAAATCGCCTTCTTTGGTAGTTTTATCATTAGGAAATATACCTTCTTCCCAGCCCGGCAAAAATACTGTATTAAATTCCAGACCTTTTGCAGCATGGATTGTCATAATACAAACCATGTTTTTATCATCGTTTTCGTTGTCGTTATCATCTGTCATCATTAATGCGGCATGTTCCAAAAACGCAGGCAAGGTATCGTATTTAGAAACAACACCATCAATCAATTCACGAATATGTTCTATACGCTCTTCTGCATCATTGTCTTTAGATTGACGCCACATATTCATATAACCAGATTTTTCCAACAATTGTGATACCGCGTCTTTTGGTGTTGTGTTTTGCCAATCAAAATCAAATGCTGTCAAAAATTCTTGGGCTGCATTATTTTGTTTTGCTGATAATTGTGCATTTTTTAATCCGTCCATTAAACTTTTCCCACATGCGCGCAATTTAGCAATCGCGCCATCACCAAAACCACGACGAGGTTTTGAAATTACGCGCTCAAACGATATATCATCAAACGGATAAACCAACAACCGTATATAAGCAATCGCATCACGTATTTCTGCGCGGTCATAGAATTTTGTAGCACCGACCAATTTGTATGGCAAACCATGTGATGTAAATTCTTCTTCAATTGGTCTGGATAACGAACCTGCACGAATCAATATTGCAAAATCAGCAAAATTATTATTTCCGTTTCTGATAATTGTGTCGGCAATAAATCTTGCTTCGTCCCATTCGTTTGGCAAAGACAAAACATAAACAGGCTCACCCATATCTGTATTTGACGCGCAACGCAAATCTTTACCCAAACGCCCTGTATTATGCTTTATCAGAGAATTTGCAGCCCCCAAAATATTACCTGTACTACGATAATTGGTTTCTAATCTAATTATTTTTGCACCAGGATATGTTTGTTCAAAATCTAAAATATTTCGTATTTCTGCACCACGCCAAGAATATATTGATTGGTCATCATCACCAACACAACAAATATTTGGGCTTTCTGTATCTTTTGTTAACATTTTTAACAACATCATCTGAGCGGCGTTTGTATCTTGAAACTCGTCAACCAAGATATATTTAAACTGGTGTTGATATTTGCTTAAAATTTCGGGCTGAGAAACGAATAATTTTAAAACGTATAAGATAATATCACCAAAGTCAATTGCATTAAGACGAGCTAATTCTGCGTTATACGCAGACAATATTTTCTGGGGGGTTGTGCCAAGCGGGATTTTTTCAAATTCGTATATGCCTTTGTCCTTGATTGACGATATTTTTTCAACCCAATCAGACGGATTAAATTCCTTAGTATCTAAACCTAAATTAGTTATGACACGTTTTAATACAGCCTTTTGATCATCTTCGCCATAAATCAAGAAATCACGTTGCAGTCCTGCCATTGAATAATTTGAACGCAAAATTCGTAAACATATCGAATGGAAAGTTCCCATCCATAAATCTAAGCACAAATGTGATATTTCGTTGTATTGGGCAATTCTGAAACGCATTTCATTGGCAGCCTTGTTAGTAAATGTCAAAGCCAATATTTGCCAAGGCAAAGCCAGTTGTTCACTTAGAATATGCGCAATTCTGGATGTTAAAACACGTGTTTTTCCTGTTCCTGCACCTGATAGCACCAACAAAGGACCTTCTGTCGTGGTGACAGCTAGCTTTTGTTCTGGGTTAAGATTATCCATATAATGCATATATTTTCCAATTTTCAGTATTGTAATTTATAAAAGAATTCTATACAATCATTTTGTTTAATAAATTACGGATTGGATTATGACGCGAATAATTTGCTTTGATATTGAAACGACTGGTTTTGAATATATGCGTGGCGACCGTTGTATTGAAATCGGCGCGGTAGAGTTGATTGACGGCAAATTGACCGATAATACTTTTCACGAATATATAAATCCAGAAGGCAAAATTATTCCCCCTGAAACATATATGGTTCATAAAATATCAAATGCTTTTTTGGAAGACAAACCGACTATGTCCATCATCGCACCTAAGTTTTTGGAATTTATTGGTGATTCACAGGTTGTTGCGCATAACGGTCTGGATTTTGACTTTCCGTTTATAAATTACGAATTGGAAAAATTGCACTTAAAAACAATACCCAGAAATCAAATGTTGGATTCAATTGTTATTGCACGAAATCGCGTCTTTGGACCAAAAGCTTATACTTTGGATGCATTGGCAAAATGGTTTGGGGTTTCTTTAACTGCACGCGCAGATGCGCACGGTGCATTGATTGACGCCGAAATTTTGGCACATGTATATCTGGAATTGGAAAACACAGCCCCTGCGCAGGATATAAATGAGTTTATGGACGAACAACACGCTGCATTTCTAAAGCATCCAAAAATTGGTGCAGATTTTCCAAAGCGCAATTTTCCAGTCCCAGAAGAAGAACTGAAAATTCATGACGAATTTATGGATAAATTATTAAATACAGAAAAATAAAAAAACGGACAAATGTCCGTTTTAGTTTACTACTGCGGACCACAAAGATTCGCCGCGCATTCATCAACTTCCTGATCATGATCAACATACCCAGTTATCGTACACCTAGCATCGAAACCCGTCACGGTACAGCTACTGCATATTCCCAAAGCATTACGATATTCAGAAGAACTACAACTTGGTAAACACGCACCATTCCATACTGTATAACCATCGTCACATCTGCATTTATCGTTTACCCAACCTTTTTGTATTCTGTTTTCACCAACAAATTCTGGCTCATATTCGCTGTCTTTAACAAATGTTGAATTTTCTGGGCACAATAATGATTGATAGAAAACATCAGATATTTCTGTTATTAAAACATTTTTTGCCTCTGCTTCAGATTCTGCAGCGGCCATTTTACTTGCAACTTCTGCATTATATGCAAACACAGCATAACCACAAGTTAACGCAACATCATAACATGCACCTGTCATAACCTTGTAAATATTACCTGCATTTGCAGCTGTGGTTAAAGAGCTTATCTGTGTCACCTGTTGATTATAGCATTCTGACATATCGGCCAAACATGATGCTGCATAATCAGATATGATTTTCGATTGTGCCGCTTTGATGTTTACCATTGCGCGTTGAATATAATTTACAACAACTTCATTATATGGATTGTATGTTGATGAATTATTGCTTGTAGTGTATGTATAATCTTGACATTTGTCCAATACTGCACGACACAATCCGCCATTTCTGACTGTTGCGCCTGTCCCAATTTTAGACATTAAATAATTTACAACGCAACCACCATCTTTGTTTTTACAATTTAAATCTGCAGAAGAACCTTTTATAAAATTAGCATTAATATTTGTGTTATCGTAATCTTCCATAAAATCTAAAATTCTTGTAATCTGCTGTCCCAAAACAACATCACCATTTTCGTCTATGTATTTTTTTGTTGGGTCCAGACATTTTAAATACCCTTCACCACAAACCATATCATCCAGCATACATTTATCCAGCGCACCAATACAGCCACGAACATCATACTGGTTTTTATTTTGCAATACAGCCAAACGTGCTTTCTGCAACATCAAATTTGCACTACGCACATTAGATACCAGTGTTTTATTTAATTTTTCCAGACCTGCTTCATATGCAATACAATCCCGATCAATTGCTAAATCATAATTACCAGTTATTTGTGATTCTGTTCCACCCGCGTCTTTACAGCTGGATAAAACAGATTTACAACGTTTAGTTGCTTCACGATATAAATCTGAACCGCGCTTTTTTGCGATATCATTTGAAGAGCCGGTAATACTTATCCCAAGTCCAAAAATCTCGGAAGAATCATTTGAAAAATCCAAATCCATATCCAAACCTAAAACAGAATCAATATCCGTAGAAGATTTTGCAGAAGGATCTTTTATCATGTCTGCTATATCATCCAACAAAGAGCGATTTTCACTGGTGTCTCTTGTTTGCTTCATTGCTGTTTCTGCTTCTGTTTCAGACATAATCGCACGAATTTCATCAGCAGACAAACCAACATAACGTATACGTTGTGCAACATCATTCAGTTCAATATTCGCCTGTTCTACGGCCTCTTGCGCTTTGACATAACGCGACAAGTTTGCAGAACAACTGCATCGCTGTTGATTTGCATCAACCACAGCACAAAATTGATCCATACATTCGTTATATTGCTGTTGACAGGTGTTGTTTAAATCAGCCGATCTTTCCAGATACTCTTTAGCTTTTGCCAAACCTTCTGCAGAAACATCTTGTACTGCTTTATTTTTGCCGCCCCATCTTAAAGACAATGCGCGCCCTTTGATATTGCGTACTTGTTCATCTATATTTGAACCTGTTTGTTCGCCAGTATTACCAATAATTGCACGCCCCCCAACTTCTGCAGTCGTAGCACGCAAAGTTATGCCTGCGCGGCGCACAGCCGCAGAATTATTTATACTAGCAGAATTAACACGCGCATTTCGACCGACGGTGTTCACAGCTTCGTCAAGTGTTATACGCGATGAATCTGATCTTTTATTATTCAATGAACGCGATATTACACCGGTCCCAGGTTTTGTTTTAGTCGCAGTTTCAGTTGTCTTTGCATTTGTCCGTGTTGCAACACGCGTTGTGACAGCTTTTGCAGTTTTTGTGTTTGTATTATTTACATTGCGCGCAACACGACTTATGCCTGCGTTTTCTGCGCGTCCTGTTTCTGTATTTTCCGTTACACTTGGTGTTTTTGTTGGGATTGAGCGCGATATAACAACATCACCAGTCGCCAGTGCACCACTAGCATACAAAACAGCTATGAAAAAAATCGATATAAATTTCTTCATTTCCTTGCCACATATTATATCACAAAAAAACGGTAAAAAAAAGAATATAAAGAAAAAAACCGCCGATAAAAATCGGCGGCAACATAACAAAACAATTACCAAAAGGGATAATTTTTATTTTGATTCGTCTGGTAAAACAGAAACTGTCTTTCTGTCACCGTTTCCACGTTTAAAGGAAACAATACCAGCGATTTTTGCGAACAAAGTATGATCTTTGCCCATACCAACATTCAGCCCTGGATGAACAGATGTTCCACGTTGGCGAATGATGATGTTTCCAGGTATGACGCGGCTGCCACCACTTTTCTTCACACCCAATCTACGTCCGGCTGAATCACGTCCGTTTGTAGAAGCAGAACCAGCTTTCTTATGTGCCATAATTAAACTCCTTACTTTTTATTGGTCTGTGATTAGGCCTTGATTGATTTAATTTTCAAAACAGTGATAAACTGACGATGACCGGCAGTTCTGCGATAATTTTGGCGACGTTTTTTCTTGAACACCAAAACTTTATCATCACGTTTTTGTTCGATAACATCAGCAACAACAGAAGCGCCATCAATAAATGGTGTTCCAACTTTGTCACCAGCCATTAAAACTTGGTCAAAAGTGACCGAACCGGTAGCATTCAGTTTTTCAACTTTTACAATGTCGCCCTCTTGAACGCGATATTGTTTTCCACCAGTTTGAAAGATTGCATACATAGACATATATTCTTTCTCTTGTTTTATTGTTCTTGTATTAAAAGTCCCGATTTGTCGAAACATTTATGCAAATTATACATACAAAATACTAAAAGTCAACACTTTTGCATAAAATTTTATGCAGATACAACATTTGGGTATATTATTTCACCCCCCGTCACAGGCGGAGAATCAACAAGAACAAAGTTCCCCGCCATGGGCGGGGAACCGGATCTGCTCCAAAGACAAAAATTAGAAAAATATTTAAACTGTTTTTTTACAAAGACTATCTGCCATTACTTATGGGTATTAATGATACAACATTTTTCTCTTGTATTCACTATCTTCAATATCCCTTTGTAACTTGATAAGGTCGACTTGATAAACATTATTTAAACATTCTCTACACTTATCTCTGGAAGATATCTTGCTTTCATCAAAACAATCATCGTCACCCAGATTTAACCAACTTTTTATCAGTTTTAAATCTTTGGCAATTTGTTTTTTCTCGTCACGACCACAAGTCCCATTATTAACTTGATTTAACAAAGCACTATAATTTTGACGCAAACACCACAAAGAGCTATTTTGGTCACCGGTCGAACATTCAGAATAATTTGAGTTTTTACCATAAACACTGTTACTTGATTTATCCGAATTTGCACCCAACATTTCCAACTCTGCATTTAACACAGATTTTTCTAATTGCGTTTTTAATCTGCGCAAAGTTGCAGCCAAATATTCATATTGCTTGTACATCTGTTGCGACAAAACAGTTGTCTTGACCGCAATTACCTGTTGCATTTTTTCAATATCATCAGAATTCGTTGGGTTTTCTGGCCCCCCTATATTATAAACATGTGTATCGCAAATACCAAAATACGGATTGATATACGCACAATCTTCGTCATAGTCACCCTTATCGTTTATCAATCCTGGCTTTGATTTACACAAAGCTTCTGGGTTGACGTTTTTACTGCTCATCGCACGGAATAATGGATCTGGAATTTCAATATTGCCAAACACGGCTTTGGCTTTACTATCGGTTTTCTTTTTTTTGCTTTTTTTTGCTGTTTCATCTTCTGAATCATCATCATCGGGATAAAAAGGGTCGTCCTCATCATCACTTTGTTTAATAAAAACAATATTATTTTTCTCTTTATTTGCTTCAAGTTCTGTTTTAGTAGATATTTTATTGTATATGTCATCCGGTACATAAACTGCAGTAACCGTTCTATTTTTACTATCTGTATGTGTACGAACATAATAATCGTCTTTTTTTAACTCCACCCCATCTTCTTTCAATAAGTCTTTAGTTGTTTTGCTAAAAAGCTCACCCGCCATCGATGGCAGTGTACAAATTAAAGCTGTAAAGATTACAAATATTTTTTTCATTAATACGTACCGTTTGGTTTCAATGTGCTGTCATCAACAGAACAATAATTGAATGCCCTGTCTGATTTTATTGTGTTTGGTTCATGATAATTTACCCAATTTCCGAACTGTGCAATATCAATAATGCCAGCACCATTTTTAGCCTTTACTTTGCGCGCAAACAGTTTTGATTTTGCCATTGCGGTTGATGCACAGGCAATAACTGTTTGATTTGTGCTGGCGTCTTTTTCTGCATTTATCCAGCCTTTGTATACGTCGTCGCCATTGTTTAACACACGCAATAATGTGCATTGCTGACACATTTTCCATGCAGCTTCATTTTCTGGTTGTTCTTTGCAAACACGGGGCGCAGTTTTATTTTCATCTGTGTTATTGGTGTAATTATAATAAACACGATATCCACTCTCAGGTGCGGCTTGGCACATATATTCGCCCCACGAATTACAAGAATCATTCAACATCATATAAATATCTGTCAAATCTACCCCAACAACTTGGGCTACATTTAACGCATCATCAATTTTATCAACAACTGTGTCATATGGTATAAGG
>CAMZAC010000022.1 GCA_947304085.1 uncultured Alphaproteobacteria bacterium | reverse complement strand
TAATGTTTAGTTTCATAAATTTCTTATATAACCTTTATTTCCTTTTAAACACTTGTCCAAATTTGCAACACAGCTTCCTGCATTTGTCTGTTCACTGTGTGCTTTCTTGACATCTGTTTGATAGGCTTGACCACTGATACCACCAACACCTTTTGACAAAGCCTCACTTATCAAACCACCAGCCATTGCGCCCAAACCGGCACCACCGACAGTTGTTGCAACCATAGATGTTATGAAACGCCAGCTTTTGGTATCATATTTTGTACCTGCGCCCTCTTTGATTTTTTTTGTTATATCTTCCATCTTCTTTTCGCTGATCCAAGAACCACATCTGAAGGAATCGCCAGTTGCAAAGTAAGCATCAGAGCCACCCTTCTTTAATATTTCATTGACGTTTTTATCGTCAGATGATACAGATACACGAACACGGCAGAACGAACCATATAAATCGTTAGACGGCACGAAATCTGATTCTTTTAAACCGCTGGTCCGATAATATTTTGGTATATTATTGCCACTCAATTTTACCCACATAAATGCACCACCATTGTCATTTGCAGCACGAATTCCACCACTGTCATTACGCATACAAATCTGCTGTTGCTTGTTAATCATGGTTTTATATTTTGCCTGCGCTTCACGATTTAACGATTCCAAAACACGCCCAAACAAAGTTTTCGCGGATGTATTAATAATATAATCTGTTCTATTTTCAAATTTTTCTTTATCAAACAAACATCCATCATCTTCATCCATTTCACCACAAGGCCTTATCTCGAAAGCATGATTTCTATAGCATTCATCATCTTCACCAATATCTGGTTTTCCATTTTCGAGCTTGTATGTTTGACACCCGGTCACAATATCATCTGTTTTTATTATTTGCTTCATAGACATACCATGGGCCGCATCAACCCAGCTGGAATACACAGAATCTGAATCAGGTTTCCATGCATTTATGTTATTGCTCTTACTTTTATCATTATCGTCCCAATCTAATTGGTCAATGAATTCTTGACTGGCTATTTTCAAATGTTCTTCGCATGCCGGCGCATTTTTAACATTATTCACACACAAACCAATCGCGATATCATAATCCAGAACACCAAACTGTTTGTTCATACTGCTGTCAAAAGCACTGGAACTGCCAGAAGTCACCTTGTTAATAGCAGACAGATTCATACCAACAGAATTCTTCACAATGCTATCATAAGTATCACCCTTGATATCTGTTCTGGTACGGAAACAATTAATATAATCTTTACCACAAACAGATTTTATACAACTGGTTGCGACCTGTTCACACTGTTTACGCATGTTATCAATTGTGATTGGATTATAAGAAGATGCCAACGCTGCATTTAACGATTCAATTACACCAATTGGGTCACCTGTGTTATAAATTGGAAATATACCACCAGGGAGCGAACCACCCACAATTATCCCGCCCGGCGTGATAGGTGTTGGCAGTTTTACGGTAGAATCATATTCTGGGAACAACACACTGAATGTTGTTTTTTCTGTTCCGGTTGTTGTATACGCATAGCTGTAAGCTGCTGTATCATCAGAAACCGCGGCAGCGTATTGACAATTACGGTCCATATTTACAACCGCTGCACAGCTTTGTTTAATTGCTTTATACGCTTTACCATGATTTACGTGTATCGCATTATCTTTCATTGAATTTGAATAACACACAGAACCAATACCGCCACCACATGAATTCATTGCACATTTTCTGATTGTTTCAGAGCATGCATCTTTGGCCTTTGTATCAAATTGTTCCAACAAACCACGAATTTTGGTTTCTAAAATTGGTCTACGCGTAGCATACAAATCATCAAAAACATCTTCTTGGGTGTCCAGATCGTAAATTTTTCCCATTGCCATACCCGCGGTAGGACTAGCTGCATTGACCTGTTTACCCGTGACCGTTGAATAGCAATAACCGTTCGAACCGATTGTTTCAAAACAACTGTGTTTTATATATTTTCGAATATCCGCTTTGGTCGACTCATCTGTACCTTGAATCAATGTATACGTATCGTCTAAATTCTTGTTAGAACCAGATATCAAACCCTGCGTCGACGAAGAATGCTCATATAGAACGGAGTTGCCATTACCGTCTTGGGTACGTTCACCACCAAGTGCAGCCGCTGCAGATATAATGTTTGATTTGACACCTTCTATGCAACGAAACGGATTATAACCACACGCATTTAAAATACACGCATCTGTCACCTTGTAACATGTGTCACTGGCATTGTCTGCTGCCTTTTCTGCAGCAGCAATAATATAATCATAAAGAACAGAATTTGTTGCCGAACATCCGGTTCCCCCGTTTTTCCAACAATCTCCACCAATCTTACCCTGGTCGTTACCATATAATTGTTTAACACCGTCAAGCGAACACAAAGACAAAACATTTGCACACATCACACGTTGCCTGCTGAATGACCGCTCAGATGTGCATAATTCAAAATCTTCGCCGCAAACATTATCTTTGCGCAAGCATCTTTCATATTTCTTTTTACATGTCGCAGCATCGTATCTGGATTTATCATAACCGTTGCGCATTTTTACATACAATGTGCCACCCTGTGCGGGATAATCATATTCTTCTACTTCATTACTGGTGTTGCCACCATCATATTTGACCCATGATCTAACATGGCTCAAATTCCCTATCGTTGCACCCGGACCAAATAATGCTACAATTCCCGAAGGAGAACAACGTGTTAAAATATCAACACAACCAGTCGAGTTTGCATGGAATGAAACAGTATCAGGACACGATGTAAAATCAGCACCACAAGCATCGTCACTTTCTATACAACTGCTGTATTCGCTGATACAGCTGTCATTTGACATCACAGACGATGCGGTTGTTGAACCATAACTCAAAAGTCGTGCATTAATATATCCGGCAATCGACGGCGAAGAAACGCGCGATGTTGCTTGGTTTCTAACACTGGCACGCGATGCCGCCCCAAAAGCCCCAGGAATTACGGACATTATTGCAATAAAACTAACGGTTTTGATAAGATGTTTCATCCCCTTTCTCCATTTACTTTGTATTTATTTTATCATACTTGTAAAAATAATGAAAGCGAAAAATACGATATATCTATAAAAATTTTTATCATTTCCTAACAGCGACGAATTAATCAAGTTCGCTATCTAAAATTTCTTTCAATTCTGCCATATCGTCTGGCATACGCGATTTAAAATGCATTTTTTCACCCGTCACCGGATGCAAAAACTCTAAAACCTCTGCATGCAACATTTGCCCAGTATGTTTTCTTAGAAAATCTAATAACTCAGGGTCTTTGACACTGCCAATATGCGATTTTTCACGACCATACAATGGATCACACAGCACAGGAAAACCATGCGAAGATAAATGAACACGAATTTGATGCGTCCGCCCAGTCAATAATGTGCAACGAAATAGTGAAATACCACTTTTCGTCCAAACATCTGCAACATTTACAACTGTATGTGCAGGTTTTCCACCGGTTTTTACCAAAGACATTTTTTGACGATTACGCGATGAGCGCGCAATATTACCTGTGATGTCTGCCCCACCCCATGTTGGAACACCCCACACAAACGCAACATATTTGCGTGTTAAATCATGCGCTGAAAACATTTTGACCAAACCACGATACGCAATATCGCTTTTGGCAAAAACCATAACCCCACTGGTATCTTTGTCCAAACGATGAACCACCCCTGGACGCGTTTCACCACCCAGCGCAGACAAATGTGTATACGCCAATAAATTCTGAACCAATGTCCCAGTTTTATTCCCCGCAGACGGATACATTACAACACCACGCGGTTTATTTATCACAATAATATCATCGTCTTCGTATAAAATTTCTAAATCAAAATCACAAGAAATATTATCACATGCAATATTTGATTTCTTTTCAGTAATCGTCACAATAAATTCGTCACCAAGTTTCGTTTTATCCGATAATTTGACTGTATCACCATTTTTTCGACGAATATCAAATTTTTGAATTTCACTGCGCGAAAAATCTGGCATTTGAGCAGATAAAAATTTGTCTGTGCGGATGCTTGTATTATTTTCATCTACGATAAATGTGCGAATATCAGACATTATTCAAACTCACTCCAATTTTTGCCACGTTCACAATTTGAAATATCAATTGTAAAATTGCGCTCACCGTTAACAGGACATTTTAAAATTCCACTGGTGACAGCATCCGAAGCATCTTCACCAGCATTACGCCATGCAAAAGATATTGTTTCAGGATTATACAAGCAAACTAATCGCAAGTGTCCAACCATCTTGCCATTTGGTGATAACCAAACCCGAACACTGTCTGCTTCGCCATAACACGGAAATGAATCTAGATAATATAAAACCAAGCCCTGCTTTACAAACGATTTATCTTGCCCTTTGACTGTTCCGGTAAACTGTTTCAAAGGTATACCCGTCACACCAGCCCAATCAACAGTCGTAGAAAAAATGCTGACTCGTGGTGTAGCTGTTGCAGCAAAACCAGCCACAGAAAACAAAGCCAAAAATAAAACAAAAAAATATTTCATTTAAAATCCTTTAATTCAACGGATACACGCTTCACATTTGATGGCTCAACAGATAAAATGTGGTTAAATGTCACCGTTGTTTTCGGCTCTAACAATGTAGCTGGCGGAATAAAAGACTGGCGCGACAAAATATTGTCGTTTGAATCATAAGATATAATTACCAATCTGGGCAAACCATATACTTCGTTCGTATTGTTTGTAATATCACCAGATACAAAAATACGATTATCACCGTTTTCATCATGCACAACATGTATACTTTTTTCATTTATGGTTGCAAACAAAGTTTTCTTGTTTCCTGAATTGGTTGAAAACGACACAATCGCAACAAATGAAAATATACACGCTGAAATTAATGCACAAATCACTACAAATAACTTTAACCATACACGGTTCAAAGAAAAAGATTTATGCGGTGTCCAAACATGACCACATACAGCACATCTAACTGGCGCATTTGGATTTTTTGCTAGCGTGTATTCGGTTTTACAAAAATCACAAACTATTTTCATATTTTGACCTTGGGTTTATAGATTTATAGCATATTTTATTCCAAATTCAACATCTGATATTTTTGACGAACACGCGTTTGAATATCGTGCAATGCGTTCAAATAGTCACCAACTGTGGCGTTTGCATTAGAAGAAACTGCACCGAATAATGAAGTCGCAAATGTTCCAGGTTTAGATTCTGTTGCGATTATACCGGCTGCCAATCGTGTTAATTCTGGAAAACGAATATCTGAAAAACGCGCTTTGCCGTTTTTAATATCCCAATAATAACTTGAATCTTTTGTATCTTGAATTTTTTCACTGACTATTAATTTTGGAGTCACAGAACCTGTATAACCAACAGTCACATAATCAGCAATCACATGTCCAAACACCAAATCCATATCACCGACAATCTTTAATGTTGTATCTTTGTCAGATGTTGCACTGATAGAAAAACCATTTAATGTTAAATTATTCACATATAAATCGTCTGTTTTGAACGATGAAAATTTTCCTGAATCCGCCAAAGATAACGTTCCATCAATATTCATTGTTCGCGCATCTGCTGTCAAAGCACCATTTACGACAGCACTGTTTGTTTCATATGCTGCGTCTAAAGTTGTTCTGTTTGCAAAAACCAAGGAATTTACAACTGCCATACCAGCCACAATTTTTTCTTCAAATTTGGCCTTGAACGCTTCAATAAATCTTGCGTTTTGGATATCATGACCATCTAAATTCAAAGCCGATAACATTGTAGCATCACTCGCTTTGTCGGACGGAACGCGCCACAAGTATTCTGTATTACCACGTTTCACAGATGTTGTACTAACTAAACCTTTTGTGTTTTGAACACCAAAATCGTTGATATTGGTATGAAATGCACCAAAGCCACCATATGTCGTTCCATCTTCTATAAATCCGATTTTTCCACCACCAAGATTAACTATTTCACGTGTACGAAGTGGACTGATGTCATTATTATTCAATATAACAATTCCCTGCACAGTTGATTTATTGTTTTTATCCAATGATTTTATTATTCTTAATTGATAATCTTCTTTATAAGAATCTGCTATGTATTCAGGCAAACCATAATCAACTAAATCGTGCAAATTAACACGAAAGATATGCTTTCCCTTTGGCAGCATTAAAACAGATTTATTTTCAATTATATAGTGTTCCAACACATTTTGAATTGTTTCCATCTGTTGTGTTATCGCTATATTTCTGGCACGAACAACCGCAGTTTGTTGATATCTGAATATAAAAGGTATGATAATAGCAGCCAGACATATAGTCATCATCAGTTCAACCAGCATCCCACCACGTTGAAATCTAGTTATTAAAAAAGATTCTTTACTCATTTTCATTGTATATGCCAATTTGCAGATATTATCTTTTTAAATTCTTGCGAGTCTGGAACAGAAGGCACCGAAGAACGCGTTAATATTAGTTTTGAAAAAGATGGTGGAACTGTATCTGGGAAATACCATGAACCTATCTGTAATGGCGCAACCCCAGAAATCAATAATTCGCCAGACACTGTTATTCCAAAACTATCTGCAAACACCATTTCTGTTGCAGAAATATATGGCGTTAAAAGCCTGCTGGTCGCAATTCCATTAAAACCAGAAATTGTTCCCGAACCATTTGACTTTAATATAAAATTACCTGCTACATTTACAGAATTATTAACAACAGCATTATCAACTATTAACCGACCATTTGTGACATATTTGTCACCATTTAATTTGTTTGCTTTAATCGTTTTGAACCCATTTGTATCACCAACCACACGCATAAAACCAATCTGAATATTATTTGAACCAAGATTTGCACCAGAAGAAAAATATGCCGTATCTGCATTAGCAACATCTGCATCCAAAAACACAGCTTCTGCATCAGATATATTCGCAGACAACGATGAAACATTCGCAGCATTAAATATATTAAAGTTGTTCATATGTAAATCACGTTGCATTTGGTTTAAACCATCTTCTCCCATCGTTCCACGATGTAAAAATCTAGATTTATCTGAACCTTCAAAATCTCGTGATATTCTGAAAATCAAATCACCTTTGTTAAAAACATTTGGTGCAGATACAGCCCACATTTGTGAATACGCAACCCCGTCATCACGAACAATTGCTGCGTCACCACCGATATACTTTGCAACATTTGCTGCACGATATAAAGAATTATCAACATTGAAAGCCAAATATACATCGGTGATTGTTGCACCATTTACTTTGTATTTATCAATAAAACCAGCGTATGCCAACGGAGCAATTTCAGACACTTCTTCGTCTGTCATTTTTATTTCAACAGTATCAGGCCACTGTGTTTGATTGATACGCAAAAAATTGATTGTTTTATCACGCGATTTAACAATTTTATTTGCCATCGCAATATCTTGAACATCTTTTGATATATTCAGAATATGTTTATACATAAATGGCGAAACACTGACAACAACCGCGATTGCCAACATAACTTCCAATACAGAAGCACCATATTCTGTATTTTGCTTTATCTGTTTAAAATGTTTTTTACATACAATCATCTCTGCCGTTCATTAAACATTGTTTTATATCTATCCTATTTTCTAATCTTTGCCAAAAAACATACTGACAAATTACATTTTGAGCCAAAGACTTGCTGTTATAATTTCCGTTTAACGATTCTATAATATTTTTACACGAAACTATTTTACCATCTGTATCTTTTGCATCAGCAATTATTTCAAAAGAATCATTATTGACATTATCAACATATGCATCAGGCAACAAAGATGTTCCAGCAGGTCTTACCTCTATCAACACTGGCCCACTTTGACCGTTTAACAAGCCATACGATGTTTGATCACGTAATGTTATATTTGCAGCCGAAACCGTTTTAACTTCTATGCCAGATTTCTCGTTATATTCAAAACTGTCTGGATCAACATAAACATCTTGCCCACGCGATGCATCTATGTATGCACCAACATCTAGTCGTTCAACCGTAAAACTAAAATTATCTGCACGCAAAGAACCGCGTACTAACCAATCTGCAGGCCCAACAAAACCAGTTC
>CAMZAC010000021.1 GCA_947304085.1 uncultured Alphaproteobacteria bacterium | reverse complement strand
ATGTTGCAATGGCTGTTAGTGTAAAAGTTTTAACAGATAAAAAAATATATCAAGAACTAATGGATTTATAAGATGTTTATAAGAAAAGATAATACGATTATTTGGAGTAGGGTTTTATTTGGGGCTCTTATTACAGCTGCGCTGGTTTTGTGTGGCGTGTTTTTTTGGGATGTAATATTGAACCCTTTGATACGCAATAACACTTGTTGGCCAGCAGGTGATGGCAGGTTGTGTTCACTGGCTCTGTTTGTTGGAAAGATATTTGGTCCAAAAGTGTGGTTGGGTGCATCGTTATTGTCTGTATTATTTTTCTTTGTATACAAGGCGATTCGTAATGAATTTGATTTTAGGTATGCTTTTGTAAAAATTAAAAACAGCTATGTATTTTATGTATTTTATTCCGTATTTTTGGCGTATATAATAACAGGTTGTTTAAAGATTTTGATTGGTAGATCCAGACCCTTTGTTGATGCTGTGCCGTATTTTGAGCCGTTGAATTATACGAGGTATTTACAGTCTATGCCGTCTGGACATACAGCTGTCAGCTTTGCTGGTTTGGTTATGATTGGGATGTTGTTTCCGCGCGTTAAATGGGCAACTTGGTCTTTGGCAATATTGATTGCTGTTTCTCGAATTTATGTTGGTGTACATTGGCCAAGTGATGTTATATTTGGAGCGTTTATTGGTATGTTGTGTGCAGATTTAGTAAAAGTGTGGCTTCGCAAAATAAACACCAAATGATTTTTGCACTTTGTGTTCTTTTATGATAAAATACCCCGTATGGAGAAAAAAACAAAGTTTTTGCCAACCAGTATTTCAATTGTATTGCGTAATTTGTTATTGCGTGGGGTTGGAATCGTATTGTGTTTGATGTCTTTATGGTTGGTTATTTCACTGTGTTTTTTTAATCCGTATTTGTCTGGTTTTGCAACAGAGAGTAATTTTGGTGTTCAGACTGTGTCTGGTAATATTGTTGGTTTTATACGCTATATTTTGGGGTTTATACCAACATTATTTGTATTTTTATGTTTGGGCAGGTTCGGGTTACGTTTGTTGTTTAGCTGGGAAGAAGACATAGCACCAGAATACAATATGTTGCGTGGTTTTGTGACATTGTGTATTGGGGCTGCGGGATTGGGATTAATTTCTGTGTCTAATACTTACGGAGGTATGCTTGGGGCGATCGTTGCCGCAGATATTGGTCCGATTTTATCGGCTACATCTGTTCCAGTAGGTATTGTTTTGTTGTTTTTGTTTTTTGTTATGGCTGGTATTTTATTACATGTGAAATGGTATCATGTAAAAACTGCAGCAAGGACTGTATATAGACTGTTTCGTAATATGATGTCCGCTTTCCATTTGATGACACCGCTGGAACCAGAATATGAAGAGGAAGAAGTTGAAGAAGAGGATGAAGAAACGGAAGAGGAAGAAGAAGCTGAAGAAGAAAAACCAAAGCGTAAACGTGCATCGCGTAAAAGGGCGGTCAGTGTTGTTGAAGAACACGAATATGAATTACCTGATCCTGAATTGCTTGAAAAATCTGTGTTTGGTAAAAATGTTATTACCCCAGAATTAAGGTCTAATGCCGAAGCAATGGAAATTCATTTTTCAGAATATGGTGTTAATGGAAAGGTGACTGGAATTCATCCTGGTCCGATTGTGACACTGTATGAATTTATGCCGGATAGCGGAACGCGTATGGTTGATGTCAGCAAAACTGTGAAAGATATGACGCGTGCAATGGCAACAGAAAATATTCGTATTGCACATATACCATCAACCCAATTAATAGGTGTTGAAATGGTAAATCTTAAACGTCAAACTGTCAGATATCGTGGTTTAATTGATAATAATTTGTTTATAAATTCTAAATATAAAATACCGTTGGCATTGGGTGTGGATATTGGTGGTAACCCAATGTATTTTGATTTAGCGAAAATGCCACATATGTTGATTGCTGGTCGAACTGGTTCCGGTAAGTCTGTGTTTGTGCAATCTATTATTACATCTATTGTGTATCATTTCACACCAGATAAATGTAAATTAATTATTATTGATCCAAAAGGTGTTGATTTTGGTTTTTGGGATGATATACCGCATTTAATTACCCCAATTGTAAAATTGGATCCAGCAGCCGCTGTGAATGCTTTGAAATGGGCTGTGCGTGAAATGGAAGAACGGTATAAACAATTACAATTGGTCAATGCACGCAACATAGAAAGTTATAATGAAATTGTTTCTGCTAAACGCGAAAGTGGTGAAACAATAACACATCAGGTTGCCGTCGGAACAGACCCTGAAACTGGTGAGCTGGAATTTGAAACCCAAGAAGTCGATTTGTCTGATATGCCTTATATTGTTATCATCATTGATGAGGTTGCAGATTTAATGTCGTTGGCGCGTAAAGAAGTTGAAGCATGTGTTCAACGTATTGCGCAAAAAGCTCGTGCTGCTGGAATTCATTTAGTTATGGCTACACAAAGACCAGATGCGACAACAATTACTGGCGTTATCAAGGCAAATTTCCCAACGCGTATTTCTTTCCAAGCGCGCAGTAATATAGATTCTATGACAACATTAGGTGAAAAGGGCGCAGAAAATTTATTGTCGTGTGGTGATATGTTGTTCAGTGAGGCAGGTCGTGTCCCTGTTCGTATACATGCCGCATTTATTTCTGATGAAGAGTTGACCGCAATAGGTGATTTCTTGCGCGAACAAGGTGAACCAGAGTACGCAGAAGGTGTCACATCTGAAGAGGGGGGCGAAGCAGAAGTTGGGGCAGCTGTGCAGACAGCGGGTGGCACATCGAAATCTGATGATTTATATGAACAAGCCAAAGAAATTGTTTTACGTGATAAAAAGCCTACTATTTCATATCTGCAACGTCGTTTAGCAATTGGGTATAACAAGGCGGCTACTTTGATTGAACGTATGGAGACCGATGGTATAATAAGTGCGGCGGATGCATCTGGAAAGCGTCATATTTTATAGATTGTATTTTGTGTGTTATTTTCGTTATTTTTAACTTTTTTATGTTCTGTTTTTATGATATAATCATGAAAAATGTGAAAGGAGTTTTTGTATGAAAAAATATATGTTTGTTTTATGTTTACTTGGGATGTTTCCTGCTTTTGGTGCAGAGGAATACGGATATCGTAAAGAAAGCAGCCAATATATAGATACTCGTTCTGTAGAAACACCACGCAAGGCAACAAAAACCAGTCGCAGAACAGGCAATTATAGCAATACAATAACGAATAATGTTTATTATACTCAATCTGTGCAACCAGCAAATAATGCTCGTGTGTATCGCGATGAACCCCGTGTTGTTTATGAAAAGCCGGTGAAACAAAAAAAGTCTGTTGTTCAAACAAAACAGGCACGTACATCAACTGAACGTAAATATTTTTTGGCTCACCCATTTTTTCAACCGTTAAAAGGCAGATTTGGTTCTGTGACAGATTTTTCTTATGCTAAGAATAGTTTTAAGGCTAACGTTTTGAGTGGTTCTTTCAGAGATATGGATTTTGATCCAACGTCTAGTTATATGGAGTATGTGCCAGAGAGTGGGGTTATCGGACTAAATGGCAAGGTTAATTTGTCTCAGTTTTTGGTAAAGGAAGATTTTAGTTTTGGTTTGTCTGATACATTGTCGTTGATGTTGATGGCACAATATGATATTACGAGAACAAAGTTTACAGATTGGACAGGTGATTATTTTAATGTTTCGGGTAGAAATTCCGGATTAAGAGTGTTTGGTATTGGTTTGCAAAATCGTTTTATTGATACGGATAAATGGATTGCTATGTTCTCAGGTTCTTTTCAGCACCAAAAAGATGAAGCAAATACACTTATGTTCGAGGGTAAAGCAGGATATAAAGTCGATAGAACAACAATATATGGATTGGCGCGTTTGGGCTATTCTAATTTGACAGATGGCGAAGCATATGGAGTAAGAGTTGATTATTCAATCGGTGACATACTTGCGTTTACTTACAAGCAAGATGTTAAAGATATTATATATGCGGAGGCAGGTGCAGGTGTTTTTTCTGTTTTAAATAAGTATACTTATTTGGGGGGTGAATTGGTTTTGGGTCATTATGACTGGCACAATCAAGTTAATATAAAAGGAAATATTGGTATTCAGCCGAACGAATTCTTTGCGTTGAATTTGTATGCATCAACTGCACTGTATGATTCTGCTAAGGGAAAGATTAAGAGATATATGATGTATGATGTATATCCAGATCCTGTAGAGGATGCTGACCACCCAGGTACGTATTTAACTAATCCAGCAAGTTCGTTGGCCTTTATAGAAGGAAATTATAAGATGGATAGTTATAAAGAATGGAAAATCGGGGTCCAAGCAATATTGTATTTCTAATATCAAGGTGTTTATAAGATGAAAAAATATCTGTTTGTCTTGTGCGGATTATTTTGTATGGGTTCTGCATTTGCAGAAGGTGTGGTTTTGTCTGATGCGTCTGTTTCTGATGATGCTGTTGCAGGAGATGTGGTATCAGAAGAACCCTTTGTTGCGCCACAAACAACACGTGCAAATTCAAATCAAACATCAAATGGATATATTGCACAACAAATACAGCCCGCGTTTCGTAGTATATTAGCGAACGATTTGTCTGATCCGTTGTTCTTGGTTCCGGATAATAAATTTTTATCTGATACATATGCGTATTTTATGGATAGCAAGTTGCGGGTGGGACAATATATTGGTTATGGTATAAATAACAATTTTGTTATACATGCTAAGATGCATTATCAGATTGATTTTACACACGATGATGAAAACGGTTTTTCCAGCACTGAATTTGGTGGAACATATCGTATGAATCATGGAACGGGGCAGTCTAAGATTATTTCAGATGCTTTGTTTGGGTTAAAATTGTGGGGTTCTTCGCATGTCAGAACGCCAGAATATGCTGATTCTTCATATTATGCGGGCTTGCGTTTTGGAAGAAATTTCGCAGGTCTAACATTGGCTGGAACTGTAAAATCTACGTGGGTGTTCAAAGAAGATCGTGGGGTATCGTATATTGATTTTGTTCCAGAAGCTTATTTTCGTTTTAAATACGATTGGCATGGTGGCATTGGGTTTGATTTCAAAAAATCAACTAATAAATATTTGTTGCCAAACCAGGAATGGTTAAACCTGAAGTTGTTGCGTCAATATGGTAATACCCAATGGGTTGGGCATTTTGATTATGAATTTGAATTAGAAGAAGTGCAGGTTGGTTTGGATATAAAGATATTATTCTGATTGAAAGCTATTTCTTTCTGAAACTGTTCCAATATTCAAAACGTTTTTTTATTTCACGTTCAAATCCACGTTCTACAGGTTTATACAGACTGACGCGTTTCATGTCTTCTGGAAAGCAATTTTGACCGCTGCAACCGCTTTCTGTTTCTGGATCATATACATAACCATCACTATACCCTAAATCTTTCATCAGTTTTGTTGGGGCATTTAAAATGTTTTTTGGTGGCATTAAACTGCCCGTGTCACGTGCAATTTTATAAGATGCCATTTGTGCTTTATAGGCAGAAATACTTTTTGGTGCAGTTGCAAGATATATAACTAATTCTGTTATTGCTATATCACCTTCTGGAGAGCCCATACGTTCATAAATTTGCCATGCAGATAATGCCAATTGCATAGCATTTGGATCTGCTAATCCGACATCCTCCATTGCAAATCTGGTCAATCTGCGCAAGACATATCGTGGATCTTGACCAGATGTTATCATTCGTGCGACCCAATATAATGCAGCATCCGTATCAGATGCGCGCAAGGATTTATGAACAGCGGATATTAAATTATAATGTTCATCACCAGATTTATCAGACATAGGTGCACGTTTCTGAATTACTTTGTCCAAAGCTTCAGGTGTTAAATCTTTTTTAAATTTCGCATTGGATATGTATTCAATTGTGTTTAATAAAAACCGTGCATCTCCATCAGCCATTTGTGCAAGATACGTTTTGCCTTCGTTTGTAAGTGGTATCTTTTTATTAATAAATGTTTCTGCACGATTAATCAAAGTCAATAAATCAGCTGTAGACAGCGGTTTTAACACACCAATATGACAACGGGACAATAATGCATTATTTAAATTAAAACTTGGGTTTTCCGTAGTGGCACCAATAAATACGACAGTGCCATCCTCAAGATATGGTAATAGTGTATCTTGTTGGGTTTTATTAAATCTATGAATTTCATCTATGAATAATAAAGTATTTCGTCCAATATCATGATTCATACGCGCTGCGTCCATTGCTTTTTTAATATCGGCTGTTCCTGAAAACACAGCGGACATTGGTACAAAATCCATGTCTATAGAATTAGCTAATGCGCGTGCAATTGTTGTTTTGCCACAACCAGGTGGTCCCCATAACAACAAGTTGGATAAATTTCCGCTTTCAACCATACGATGAATAATCCCATTTTCGCCAAGCAAATCAGATTGACCGACAATCTCATCAATTGTCTTTGGTCTCATTAAATCGGCTAGTGGTCGCGTCATTTTACTTTTATTTTATTTGTTTCTTGTTTATGGTATAATAATCATATTAAATAATCAAAGTTTTATCAAGTTGATAGATTTTGGATACAACACGTTGAGTTTAGTGTAAAAACAGGTGGGTTTTATGAAAGTTTATGTAAACTATGAAAATAAAAATTGGAAAAAATATAATATAGATTTTGATAAAATTGCATCTGCAGCTGTTCTTGCTTTATCCAAAGATGCAGAAGTTTCTATAACGTTGGTTGATGATAAAACAATTCATAAACTGAATAAGCAATACCGTAATATAGATAAACCAACAAATGTTTTATCTTTTGAATTGGGGGATGATATATTATTAGGTGATATTTTTATATCTTTGGATACTGTCAAGAAAGAAGCGGCTTTGGCGGGTATTTCTGTTCCTGAGCATACTGCGCATATGATTGTGCATGGTATGTTGCATTTACAGGGATATGACCATTTAAACGATAAAGATGCAGAAATAATGGAAAAACTAGAGATAAAAATATTGAAAAAATTGGGTTATAAAAATCCATATGCGGATTCTGATAATGATTATTCTCTGTGTGCACAGGCATCTTGTTGTCCTGGTAAATTTATAACGAAATTAAAATCTATCAGAATCAAAGAAAACAGTTTAGGACAATACTTGTTAAGTGCATTGTTTGGAATTATAACTTCGTTTGGTTTTGCGCCATTTAATTTATGGATGCTATCTTTAATTGGTATTGGCAGTATGTATTATTTGATAACGAAAAATACAAAAAAAATAAGTTTTATGAAATCTTGGGGACAGGCGTTTCCATTTGGTGCTTTTTATGGTGTCGCCATGTTTTGGTGGGTGCTGCATTCAATCTATGTCATACCGGAATTAACAAAACAGTTTGCCGTGTGGACAATACCTGCTTTGATAGGTATAGGTTTGGTTTGTGGAATAATATTATCTTTACCATTTGCAATAATTCGTTATGTTCCCAGAAAACCAGCGAGTAGGGCTGTTTTGTTTGCAGCTTGTTGGACTTTGGTATTATGGTTGCGAGAATGGATTTTTACTGGTTTTCCATGGAATCCTATATCTAATATAACTATGACTATGCCTATGGTGATAAACTCGGTTTCCTTGTGGGGGGCATTAGGTTTATCCTTTATAATAATTGGTTTGATTGGTAGTTGTGTAGAATTAATAAGAAACAAAAAATCAAAATCTTGCTGGTTTGTGTTTGTTATTTATGTTTCGTTATTTGTAATCGGTTGTGTATACGGTTTACATAATATGCATAAATCAGAAATGAAAAATACTGATAATGTTCCAATGATAAGAATTGTGCAGCCGGCTCAATCTGCTGTATACAAAATGCCAAAGTCAAGGCAAGAAGCACAACAAATTGCAGAAAATAAAGTTAAAGATTTAATCGTTTGGGCTACAGAAGATAAAACAATATCGCCGGATATAATTGTGTTTCCGGAAACAGCGTACCCTTATTTAATTGTTGATGACAACTTTCCTTTGTCAAATATTTTAAATACAAATGTGATAATGGGTGCAAATAGCTATGCAAATGGAAAAATGTATAATTCTATGGTTATAGGTGATAAAACTGGTGTTTTAAAACATATATACAGTAAATCTCATTTGGTGCCATTTGGAGAATACAGACCGTTTGGTGATATAATTCCTACCCCGGGTCAATTAAGCGCAGGAAAAGGTAAAGAGATAATAAATATAAATACAAAATATGGTGATTTTGCTTTTGCACCAGCCATTTGTTATGAAATAATTTTTTCGGATTCTTTGTTGCCAACTGATGCGATGCCGGATGCAATTATTAATATAACAAATGATACTTGGTTTGGTTT
>CAMZAC010000020.1 GCA_947304085.1 uncultured Alphaproteobacteria bacterium | reverse complement strand
CCAACAATAAGGTCCATAAGAATCCGCTGGTGTACCAGCCTTCATCTTTTCTCCCTTTCTATGAAAAGTATCATAAATATTTACTGTATACAACTTTTATCAACACATTGCACGGATTAATACATCAACAACATCTTTATCGCTTTCTTTGGTTGCCAACTGAAAAGGTGTTAATCCGTCATCATTTTTTGCGTTAACGTCTGCACCATGTGTGATAAAAAATTCTGCTAATTCTTTGTCATTCCTTAAAACTGCATTGTGTAACGGTGTTGTTCCATTATAAGATTTTGAATTAACATCCGCACCATGTGCAAGCAGAATACCCGCAACTTTTGAATCATATGCCAAATGCAAGGTTATGCGACCATCATCAATTTTTGAATTAATATTTGCGCCGTTCGCAATCAACATTTCTGCTATTTCTGGATTCTTCGACCAATGCAACGGCGTTACCCCATTAGTAGTCTTTGCTTTGATGTCTGCGCCATGATTGATTAATAATTCAACTAGTTTTGTATAACCATCTAAACTTGCATAATGCAAAGGGGTTGCTTTGTAATCGTGGTCTTTCACATTGACATCTGCCCCCTGTGAAATTAATGATTTAACAGTTTTAATATTATTAGATTTAACTGCTTTAAATAGTTTTTGACTTAAATCATCCATATAATGCCCCTTTCAAGCTGACATTATAGCATTTTTAGCAACAAAAAAACATAAAATTATATATTGATAAAAGCTTTTACGAATTACGCCAGGCGACATAGTCAAAAAGCGCATTTATTTCATCGCGTAGTGCGATATCTTCAAAAAACTGATTACGGTCGGCGTCTGTTGTTTCTTGGCCCTCAGCTTCGTGATATGGTGTGTATTTTTGCACTGCAAAATTTTTTACACCCTGCCCCGCGGAAACTTTTGCAATTTCCAACAAATCTTGTTTGCTGACAAAACGTGGATCACACGTTGTACGAACCTCTATTCCCTTGCCTGTTGTCATCCAATATTTTAACGATTCAATCATTCGGTCGTACGCTATATCTAATCCGGTTAATGCTTTGTAATGTTCTTTGGTTGCTTTGAAATCAAGTCCAATCCAATCAACAATACTTGATACTTTTTTTAATAATTCAGGATAAAATCCGTTTGTATGTAAACCAATTGCAAAACCCAAATCATGCACACGTTTCATATAATCAATGGTTGCATCAGCCTGCATCAAAGCTTCACCGCCAGAAAAGACGACACCTTCCAATTTACCAACGCGGTCTTTCAACCAATTGAAAATTTTATCTGGGTCATATTCCCCGTTACCCAACGGAATTAAGTGTTCATTGGAACAATAAACACAATGAAATGGACAACCCACAAGAAATAATACAGCGGCCAGTTTCCCGGGAAAATCTATTGTCGTAAAGGAAACCAAACCGCCGATTTGTATTTGTTTCATTATAAACCCTAAGCGGCCATCTTTAATAATTCGCTATGACGCGCACCTGCTGTTAAAGAGTTTGCTTCTGTAAATGTTTTTCTCTCACAAAATTCTGAATATTTACCAATATTAAAGTGTTGAACTGGTCTGATGTATCCCATAGAGCGTGAAAATACTTCGCATGGTGTTCTTTGGTTGTTGTTCATTGTTTCCTCCCTTTTTTTTGTTTTTAATTATTGTTTATTGTTCGTTTTTGTTCGCTGCGATTTCTGCATCACATTTTGGACAGAATTCGTGGCGACCAGGTAAATAGCCATGTTTTGGACAGATTGAAAATGTTGGCGTCAATGTCATATATGGCACCTTGTAATTTTCGAAAATAGTCCGCACAATTTTTTCAGCTGCTTCACCCGAAGAAACTGGTTCACCCATATAAAGGTGCAACATTGTTCCGCCTGTATATTTGCGTTGCAAATCTTCCTGATGTTCCAGTGCGACAAATGGGTCGTCTGTAAAGTTTACTGGCAACTGAGTTGAATTTGTATAGTATGGCGCATCATTTGTTCCCGCAGTAATAATATCTGGGAAATTTTTCTTATCAGTTTTCGCAAAACGATATGCACAGCCTTCGGCTGGGGTTGCTTCCAAATTATACAGATTGCCAGTTGTTTCCTGATAATCTGCCAAGTTAGTTCTGATGAAATCCATTACATCCAATACCAAGTTTTTACCAAATACTGTTGCGATATTGTCTGTGCCGTTTGTGAAATTAAGAACCATTTCGTTTGCACCGTTTACACCGATTGTTGAAAAGTGATGATTCCAATTACCCAAATAACGTTTTGTAAACGGATACAAGCCACGTTCCATATTTTTAGAAATAATTTTACGTTTAATTTCCAAAGAATCACGAGCTAAATCCAATAACCGTTTTAATTCGCGGAACAAACCTTCGCGGTCGCCCTTGTGTGTATAACCCAAACGTGCCAAATTGATTGTGACAACACCAATAGAGCCTGTTTTTTCAGCAGACCCAAACAAACCGCCACCACGTTTCAACAATTCACGAACGTCTAAACGTAATCTGCAGCACATAGAACGCACATCTGTTGGATTCAAATCTGAATTCAAAAAATTCTGGAAATTTGGAATACCATATTTAGCAGCCAAATCAAACAAAGGTTTCACATTTGGATGTTCCCACGGAAAATCGTCTGTGATGTTATATGTTGGAATTGGGAAAGTAAATGGACGTCCCTGCGCATCACCTTCGGTCATAACTTCCAAGAAAGCTTTGTTAATCATATCCATTTCAGGCTGTAAATCGCCATATGTGAAATCTACCTGCTTTTTACCAACAAATGGACGTTGTTCACGCAAATCTTTTGGACAAGTCCAGTCAAATGTAAAGTTGATAAAAGGTGTTTGTGTTCCCCAACGGCATGGCACAGAACAGTTGAAAACTAATGTCTGCATAGAATTTTTAACATCTGCATAAGACATTTTATCTAAACGAACATAAGGTGCCAAATATGTATCTACAGAAGAAAATGCCTGGGCGCCTGCAAATTCATTTTGCAAAGTTCCCAAGAAATTTACCATATGAGAAATCGCGGTCGCCATATGTTTTGCAGGTTCACATTGCAAATAACCTTTTACACCATTGAAGCCTTCGTATAGCAATTCACGCAAAGACCACCCCGCACAATAACCAGACAACCACCCCAAATCATGGATATGGAAAGCGGCACTTTTGTGTGCTTCGGCAACTTCACGTGGATATAAACTCAGCCAATATTCAGCTGTGACACGTTCGCTGGTTCTTAAAATCAAACCACCAATTGAATAACCGATATTTGCATTTTCTTTGACACGCCAATCTGCTTCTGATACATAGCCATCAATAACCTCTATCGCATCGATAGATGCATCACGAATTTCAGAACGTTTCTGACGGTATATTATATATGCCTCGGCTGTTTTATACGCATGCGCATCCATCAAGGTTTGAACAACTATATCTTGGATTTCTTCCACATTTGGTGTTTGACCTACGAACTTTTTATCCAAACGTTTCAGAACATCTTGGGTAATCTTAACGATGTCTGCATCTGATAATTCTTTTGTGACATCAACCGCTTTTTTAATAGCCTCATAAATCTTCTTTGCATCAAAAGGAACAACTTCCCCAGAACGCTTTTTAATTGATTCTAAATTGCATGTTAATGTTGATACGACCTGTATTTTTACTTCGCCTTTGTCAGCAGCCATTTTTAATTCCTTTACCTTCTAAAATACTATATATAGTATCTGTTTCGTCTCTTAAACAACAATATACAGTATTCAGATATAATTCTCATTACAAAAAAAAATTTTTTTTTCATTTTTTCGCTTGCATTTTTATATGCCTTGCTGGCCGGGGCTTTGGGACGATTTTCTTAGACCCGATTCGTAGCATTTGTGGGCACCAAACACTTTTTTGTGTCTATTTTTGAAAAAAAACACTAAAAAAATCGATTCGCAAATGGTAAAAAATCAAAATATAGATGCAAAATTATCAATTCAAGACTATATATTGATTTTTATTGTTATCTTATTGAAAATGGGCTTTTTTATTATCGTGCCCCTGATTCGCTTGATAAAAACACTGCAAAAAGACAAATGGGATGATGGGACGACCCAAATAACAAAACGATTCGTGCGAAAGCCACCATCCCATACGTTTTCTCTCTTCTCTGCTTTCGCTTGGCTGTATTGTACCACAAAAAAAATATTTTGCAAAACAAGAATGCCCTGACGGGCATTCTAATGTATGATGAAAGAATTATTCGTTGTTGTATTTAGCGTTCACAAGATGGTTTATCGCCAAAAATCCAGACAAACGCCCAAATTAAAGCAGCGATACCGATAATCGCGTATACAAATCTTGTCAATAAAGTCATTGGGCCAAACAACCAAGCAACTAAATCGAACTTGAAAAATCCGACTAAGCCCCAGTTCAACGCTCCAATTAAGGACAAGGGTTTCAAGACATAATGCATAAATGCTCCCATTTTTTTCTCCTGTGGTTAAAATTTTAAAAGTCATTTAAGACAAAGCAATTATAAAATAATATCACATTTATGTCCGTAGGAACGATTTCCCTAAAAAGTTTCACACTTGTGGGTTTATAATCTATTTAATTATTTTCCCACCATGACATTTCAGTATATAAACCGGTTTGTCGTTTTTGTATATTGTTTCTGTTCCAGTAAAATATTCCAAATCGCCATCAACTTCAAAAGTATATTTATATTCACCGTTTATGTATTCTTTTGGACCACGCACAGGTAAAATGTCATCTTGACCAACCAACATTAATGCAGGACGTAATGCTTTATCAACAGCCTCTTCTGTTAAACTTTTATCCAAAGTTACACCATAATAATTCATTCCCCATACCGGGGTTTCAGTATCAATATAAACAACTTCTTCACCTATAAAATTTGTTCCACCAAAATAAGTATCGTGATATGTCATATTACCTTTTTTATATTCATAATCTTTGGAACCGTTTCTTGATGATTGAACTTTTTCAATATTAGCATTCGCATAAGTTTGTTTTTTGGCTTCAATTAAAAAATCATATAATTTATCCATATGTTATCCCTTTGTTAAATCATTGTTATTTTATCTGTTTTTCAAATACAAAACAATAAAAATCCCCGAATAAATCGGGGATTTTTTAACAACGCAATTATTATTTTTTGTGTGGGTATTTAACTGCAGCCTGGGCAGCAGCAAGGCGCGCAATTGGCACACGGAACGGACTGCAAGACACTGAATCAAATCCAACCATATGGAAGAATTCAACAGAGTCTGGGTCGCCACCATGTTCACCGCAAACACCAAGATGAATCTTGTCACCCTTGGTCGCACGTGCTTTGGCAACTGCGTCTTTGATTAACAAACCAACACCCAATCTGTCCACTGATGCAAATGGGTCTGCAACATATACACCACGTGCACGATATTCATCCAAGATTTTGCCTGTATCATCACGTGACATACCCAAAGTTGTCTGGGTCAAATCATTTGTTCCAAATTCAAAGAATTCGCAACTTTCTGCAATTTCGTTTGCGAGCAATGCTGCACGTGGTAATTCAATCATTGAACCAACTGTGTATTCAATGCTGTCACCAACTTCTGCGAACAAAGATTTAGCTGTTGTATCAATCACAGATTTAACAATGTCAACCTCCTTCTTGGAACCAACCAATGGGACTTCGATTTCTGGGAAGACGCGAACACCCATCTTTTTGCATTCCAATGCAGCAGACAAGATTGCACGTGTTTGCATTTCGCAAATTTCAGGATATGTAATTGCCAATCTGCAACCACGATGCCCCAACATTGGATTTTGTTCTTTCAATGCTTCGGCACGTGATTTTACAAATTCAACAGACTTACCAATATGTTTTGCCAACTCTGCCATATCAGCTTCGGTATGTGGCAAGAATTCATGTAGTGGTGGGTCAATCAAACGAATTGTGACTGGCAGACCATCCATGATTTTGAACAATTCAATGAAGTCGGCTTTTTGATAAGGCAACAATTTATCTAACGCAGCACGACGACCAGCTTCATCATCAGCCAAAATCATTTCGCGCATATCTTGAATACGACTTGGGTCAAAGAACATGTGTTCTGTACGTGCCAAACCAATACCTTCGGCCCCAAAGTCACGTGCTTGTTTTGCATCTTTTGGTGTTTCTGCATTTGCTTTGACTTTCAAAGATTTAATTTCATCAACCCATTTCATCAATGTTCCAAAATTACCAGTCAATTCTACGGATACTGTTGGAACTGCACCTTCAATAATTTGACCTTTTGCACCATCGATAGAAACCCAATCACCTTCGTGAATTGTGGCACCAGATGTTGTTGTCATTGTTTTTGATTCATAGTCAATTTTGATGTCAGATGAACCAGATACGCATGGTGTTCCCATACCACGAGCAACCACAGCAGCATGTGATGTCATACCACCACGTGCAGTGATAACACCCTGAGCCGCGTTCATACCCGCAATATCTTCTGGGGAAGTTTCAACACGAATCAACATAACTTTCTTGCCGTCTTTGTGCCATTGTTCTGCATCTTCTGCATTAAATACAGCCATACCAACTGCGGCACCTGGGGATGCAGGTAAACCTGTCGCGATAACTTTCTTTTCAGCCTTTGGATCCAACATAGGATGCAACAAGTGATTCAATTGGTCTGCACCAACGCGCAATATTGCTTCTTCTTTGGTCAACAAACCTTCATTCACCATTTCAACAGCCATACGGACAGCAGCGGCTGCTGTTCTTTTACCGTTACGGCATTGCAACATCCACAATTTTTTATGTTCAATTGTGAATTCCATATCTTGCATATCTTTATAGTGCTGTTCCAATTTATTGCGAACATCGACCAATTCTGCATAAACTTCTGGCATAGCCTCTTCCAAAGAAACACGACCAGAATCATCTTTTGCCATAGGCTGTGGAGTCCGAATACCCGCCACAACGTCTTCACCTTGGGCATTAATCAAATATTCGCCATAAAATCTGTTTTCACCAGTTGCAGGGTCACGAGAGAAGCAAACACCAGTTGCACTGTCATCACCAGAATTACCAAAAACCATCGCTTGGACATTAACAGCGGTTCCCCAATCACCAGGGATATTGTTCAATTTACGATATGTAATAGCTTTTTTGGACATCCAAGAGCCAAACACAGCACCGATACCCAATTTCAACTGTTCCCATGGATCTTGTGGGAAAACTTTACCAATTTGAACACCGATTTCTTTGAATTTTTCGACTAATTCTTTCAAATCATCAGCAGTCAATTCTGTATCTACTTTATAGCCTTTGTCTTCCTTCATACGTTCCAATGTATGTTCAAACAAATTAATATCTGCCCCCAACACAACATCCGAAAACATCATAATAAAGCGACGATAAGAATCATACGCAAAACGTTCGTTGTTTGCAGCACGCGCCAATGCCTTTACAGTTTCGTCATTTAATCCCAAATTCAACACTGTATCCATCATACCAGGCATAGAAACACGAGCCCCAGAACGAACAGATACCAACAAAGGATTTTCGTTATCTGCGAATTTTTTACCCATTATTGATTCAATATGTGCAATACCTGCTTTTACTTGATCCATCAAATCAGACGGATAAGTTTGCCCATTTTCATAATAGTATGTACAAACTTCTGTTGTCACAGTAAATCCAGCAGGAACAGGTAAACCAACCAAATTCATTTCTGCCAAATTAGCACCCTTTCCGCCCAGCAAATTGCGCATATCTGCACGACCTTCGGCGGCACCATTTCCAAATGTATAAACCCATTTATTAGACATTGCTTCTCCTTTAAAATATTAGTTAAGCGGGCGTTATTTTGGAAAAAATCACAAAAAAAATCAAGCAGAAAAATATATTTTTATAATTTTTATACGAAGTGCTTTTTTACAGAAATATTGACAAAGCACCTAAAATAGACTAACCTTGCCTTGTTGAAAAACAGGAATAAATATGTCAAATATATTTAGTTTTTTGAAAAAACCTTTTATTAATAATATGTTTGTGACTAAATACAAACGTATGTGGCCATATATAAAGCCATATTGGTTTCGCGCATTATTATCTGTATTGGTTGCAATACCAATCGGCTCGATGGATGCGTTGATTGCATGGTCTTTAAAACCATATATGGATTTGGTTATGGTTGAAAAATCTTTAAGTGCATCTTGGTATATACCGATTATTATTGTGGTGTTTACTTGTATCCAGGGTGGTTTAACATACGTTGCAGAATACTTGAATACATGGGTTGGAACAAAAATCACAAACAGATTAAAGTATGATTTATATGGCAAAATGTTGTCTTATGACACCGATTTTTTTGCACGCACAAATTCTGGCGATGTTATTTATATGTTTAACAACAACGCAGATATGGCATGCAGTGGGTTATTAAATAATCTGAAATCATTTGTTCAAAAGACCTTTTCATCTTTGTCTTTGATTGCCGTATTATTCTATAATTCTTGGCAATTAGCTTTGGTTTGTTCCATTGTTTTGTTTGGTGCATTAATGC
>CAMZAC010000019.1 GCA_947304085.1 uncultured Alphaproteobacteria bacterium | reverse complement strand
GATTACTATGCCGATTGGAATGGATAAATAACCAACAAAGGGGAACAGGGCCAAATAAATCACAGTTGCAACACCCAAAGAAATCATACTGGTTGAAACAGGTGTTTTTACATCTTGGGACGCATATAATGTTTTACTGTAAATCTGACTGATTAACATCGCTGGTAATACCAGACATTGGATTTTTATTGCTATTGCTACTGCGTGTGTAGATTCAGATGTCCATGCGCCGTATTGAAACAAAAAGCGTATAATTGGTTCTGCTAATACGAACAAACCAACCATACAAGGAACAATCAACATTAACGAGCGACGCATAGATGAATTTTGTTGGATATAAACACTGCGCATATTTTTATCAGCTAATGCGTTCGATATAGAAGACATTAAAACAGTTCCCACGGCCAATCCAATCATTGCGAAAGGCAACTGAACAATTCTATCTGAATAATATAACCATGATACAGCTCCAGATTCAAAACTGGCAACCAGTGTTCCAACTATGATAGTTATTTGATAAAAACCAGAACCAACCAAACTAACACAAAATCTTTTAAACATACTTTTTATTTGACTGTTCCAATGTGGTACTATTAAACGCAAACCGAAATGTTTGTGCCTTATGCGCGACAACAAGGTCCAAAATTGAATAATACCAGAAAAAACCACTGTGCCAGCCATTACATACAATATATATTGATTACCGTACCACATTGAAGCCAACAAAGCGCCAATCAACATGATATTTAGCATAACTGGCATAAAAGCGGCCAATAAAAATCTAGAGTGCGCATTTAATACAGCAGCCAGAAATGCAGCACCACATATAAATATGACATAGAAGAACATTATACGAGCAATTATGATTGTCATTTGCATTTTGCCAGGATCTTCCGCAAAGCCAGGTGCCAGCCCCCAAATTACCAAAGGCATAAATATCTCAAATATGACGGTTAATCCCAACAATATGACCATTAACCAAGAAAACACATTTTTTGCAAAATTCTCGTCTTTTTTCATATCAGTATACATAGGAATAAATATGGCAGACAGAGCGCCTTCGCCCAACAAATCACGAAAAAGGTTTGGTAATTTGAACGCGGCCAAGAATATATCAGATAAACGACCGGCACCCAAAAAGCGTGCGATTAACATATCACGAATAAAACCGAATATGCGACTTATTCCTGTCATAACCCCAACACCAAAAATATTTTTTCCCAATTTCATAATAATACCTATTTTTTGCTTTTATTTTTTTACGGCTTTCATTATACTGCGTTTAAACAAGGAAATTCAAGTATGAAAAAAATCATTTTATTATTAGGTGTTTGTAGTTTATTGATTGCCTGCAGTGGCAGTGACGAAATTGTATCTGATCGCCCTTTAGAAGATATTTATCAAGAGGCATATCAAGAATTTAATAAAAAGCATTATGAAGAAGCCGCTGAATTGTTTCAAATGGCAGAATCACAATATCCGGCAAATCCATGGGCTGCCGATGCGCTGGTTATGATGGCTTATTCAAGGTATATGGATAAAGATTTTGCTGGTTCTATATTGGCAATTGACAGATATATGCGCTTTCATCCTGGCCACAGAGATGTTCCTTATATGATTTATTTGCGCGGTATGTGTTATTATCGTCAGGTAAGCGATGTTCGTCGTGATCCAGGTATGTCTGCATATGCTTTGCAACAATTTCAGCAACTAGTTGAACGTTTTCCAAATTCAGAATATGCTAAAAATGCGGAAAACAAAATCTTGATATTAAAGAATTATATTGCAGGCAAGGTTATGTATTCAGCACGTGACGACATGCAAAAACAAAATTGGACTTCTGCAATAAGTCGGTTGCAGTCTGTGGTTGAAACAGCACAGGAAACTGTTATGACACCAGAGGCAATGTTCAGATTGACAGAATGTTATAGTGCCATTGGTTTGCCAGAGCAGGCCAATGGATATGCAGAAATGTTGCGTAAAAATTTCCCAGATAACGAATGGACCAAGAAATTAAAATAAAAAATGCCCAATCGGGCATTTTTTATTTATGATTTTCCAGATATTCTTTGATAAACCGATCAACAATAATGGGCGCAGCGGCCTTTGGGCCATTTTGACCGTTATAATGGCTGTTGGGGTTAAGATTATACGGCTTTCTTTCTCCACGAAATTCATCGTAATATATCTGACCAATGCGCATACCTGGATAAACAATAGTTGGATGTAAAACGTGTATTTCCAAAGTCCATGACCCACAAAAACCGTCGTCTCCACGGCCTGCTGTGTGATGGTTTAATACGAAATTACGACCCAAGCTTGATTTACCATCAATATAAGGAAACAGATTGTATGTTTCAGTATATTCAACTGTGGATGCCAAATAACCAAATTGAGGATTTAAAATTGCACCGTTTTCTGGAATTTCAAATTCAATAGTTTTCTTTTGACTTGCTGTATCAATCGCAAATTTAGGATTTCGATAATCAAAATCTTGTGGAGATTCCAAATATTTATAATAGTAACGTTTGTCGTAAAACCAATCACGCATAGAATATTCTTTGTTTTCATCAAATTCAATGTGTGTTTTCATCCCTTTTGGAATAGCAACAGAATACACTTTGAACTTAGGTGATAAATGCAAATCATAACTGTTAGAACCCAAACAGTGTTCATCAAATGGTGATATGATTATGTTTGGTTTATTCCCGGGGTTTTTCGGGTTAGGTAAATTCATTTGTTTTTTTATTTCAGGACCACTTAATTGCATTTTGTATCTCCTTGGGTCGTCTGTCATCGGTTTTCTGGGTTATCAGAATTCTTTATTGTTCCACCTAGTATAGAATATTTATCAGATTTTGCAATATTTTTTATTCACTTTTGAAAATCGTGTGCTATGCTTTGCAATATGAAAAAAACGTATTCTGGCTTTATAGCAATTATTGGACCGACAAATGCCGGCAAGTCCACTTTATTGAACCAGATTATGGAGCGTAAGGTTTCCATCGTTTCGCACAAGGTGCAAACAACACGGACACGTTTGCGTGCAATTAAGATGGTTGGTGACAAACAACTGATTTTTGTTGATACGCCTGGTGTGTTTAGTCCAAAACGTAGATTAGATCGGGCTATGGTCGGGGCGGCTATGTCTGCGATGGATGATGCGGATGCAATTTTATTATTAATTGATGCTCAAAAAGGGATAACTCAAACCGTTCGTGATTTATGTGAAAAAATAAAGAATCATAACAATTTATTTGTTGCATTGAATAAAGTTGATTCTGTTGAAAAAATGACATTATTACCGATGGTTGCAGAGTTATCACAAATGGCAAATTTTCGTGAGATATTTATGATTTCTGCATTGAAAAATGATGGCGTAAAGCAGATGTTGAATTCGCTCGCAGACGTTATGCCAGAATCGCCTTATTTGTTTGAAACCAAAGACGCAACAGATGTTCCTGATATGCTGTATTTGGCAGAGTTAACACGGGAAAAAATCTATAAATATATCCATCAAGAATTACCTTATCATATAAATGTTGTCACAGAACATGTTGAAACCGACGACGAAGGAGTTCTGGAAATATATCAAAAAATAGTTGTACAAAACGAAGCGCACAAAAAAATAGTTGTTGGTCGTGGCGGTGAACAGTTAAAGAAAATTGGAACAGCAGCACGCCATGATATTCAAGATCAATGGGGTGTCAATGCAAGATTACATTTGTTTGTTCGTGTTGAACCCAATTGGGAAGAAATCGCAGAAAATTATACTGACCAAGGGCTTGAATTTAAATAAAGTAAAGACCAATGTTGCATACATCTGATTTTGATTTTGATTTGCCAACCGAATTGATTGCATCACATCCGTTGCACGATCGCGACGCTTCGCGTATGTTGGTGGTTAATGACAAAAAAATTGAAGATAAACATATTCGTGATTTTATAGATTTTTTAAAACCTGGTGATGTTGTTGTCTTCAATAATTCGCGTGTGATACCTGCACGCTTTGATGCAGACGGTCATGAAATAACTTTACACACATCTGTTGATGACAAAAACTGGTGGGGGTTGTGCAAAAAATTTAATAAAATAAACATTGGTGATACTTTGACAATGGTTGATGGCACAACAATAGATGTAATTGATAAAGATGATGAAAGCGGTCTATTGTTGCGATTTAATTGTGATAATGTTTTTGATGTTTTGAATAAATACGGAAAAATGCCATTGCCACCATATATGAAACGTGAAGAAGAAACGGAAGACAAGGAGCGTTATCAAACAGTATATGCAGAACCTTTGGGATCAATGGCTGCGCCGACGGCAGGCTTGCATTTTACGGATGAATTATTGAAGCAAATAGAAACCAAAGGTGCCAAGATTGTAAAAGTGACTCTGCATGTTGGGGCAGGAACATGGATGCCAGTCAAAACGGAAAATTTGAATGAACATAAAATGCACAGTGAATGGTGTTGTATCACAGATGAACAAGCAGAAATAATTAATAATGCAAGGCGTGTTGTTGCAGTGGGGACAACGTCTCTGCGTACACTTGAAAGTGCATATCTAAACGCAAGACAATCAAATCAAAATGTGCGTGTTATGCCGATATGCCAAACCACAGATATTTTTATCACGCCGGGATATAATTTTGGTGCAGTTGATGTATTACTAACAAATTTTCATTTGCCAAAATCTACGTTATTTATGCTGGTATCCGCATTCGCAGGGTTGTGCAATATGAAAAATGCATATAAACATGCAATCGATGAAAAATACAGATTTTTCAGTTATGGGGATTGCTGTTTGTTGTTTAGAAATAGTGGGGAATAAATATGTCATTAAAGTTTAATTTAATCGCAACTGATGGTAATGCAAGACGCGGAACTGTTGAAACTGCGCATGGAACATTTGATACGCCAGCATTTATGGCTGTTGGTACTGCGGCCACAGTGAAAGCGTTAACCATGGAACAGGTTGCCGCAACCGGAACCCAGGTTATTTTGGGAAACACATATCATTTAATGATGCGTCCAGGTGGCGATTTGGTTGAAAAAATGGGAGGTTTGCATAAATTTGGTGGCTGGCAAGGCCCAATTTTAACAGACAGTGGTGGCTTCCAGGTTATGTCTCTTTCTAATCTTGTAAAAATGAAAGAAGAGGGTGTTGAATTTACATCGCATATAGATGGTGGAATAAAACATTTTTTAAGACCAGAAGATTCCGTCCATATTCAACATCAATTAGATTCAAATATAACGATGGTCTTGGATGAATGTCTGCATTTGCCAACAACACGTGAAAGAGCTGAAAAAAATGTAGATATGGTGACTCGTTGGGCAAAGCGTAGTAAGGATGCTTTTATAGACCGCAAGGGTTATGGAATTTTTGGTATTGTTCAAGGTGCTGATTACAAAGATTTGCGTGAAAAATCTGCAAAGGCTTTAACAGAAATTGAATTTGATGGTTATGCAATTGGTGGCTTGGCTGTGGGTGAACCCCAAGAGGTTATGTTTGACATGATTGCACACACAACACCATTATTACCAACAGATAAACCAAGATATTTAATGGGGGTTGGAACACCGCTTGATATATTGGGTGCGGTTGAACGTGGTGTTGATATGTTCGATTGTGTTATGCCTACACGTGCAGGTCGTACAGCTCAAGCGTTTACCAGAAACGGAACAATGAATATGCGTAATGCAAAGTTCATAGATGATGAAAGACCGTTGGATGATAAATGTGGGTGTCCTGCGTGTAAATTATCGCGTGCATATATTCATCATTTGGTTAAATGTGGTGAAATATTGGGCGCAACGCTTTTAACACAACATAATTTATGGTTTTATCAAGATTTAATGCGCGATATTCGTGAAAATATTGAAAAAGGAACCTTTCAAGAATTTAAGAAAGATTTTATTGCCAAATACACAAAAAATAATTGAAATATATATAATTATTTTTGTATGATCATTCTGAAAGGAGAATCAATATGGCAAAAAAACAATTAGAAGTTATTGATATGGAGGGTAAAAAAACCGTTGCAAAAAAAACGTCTTTTGTGACAACAATAAAGCGAATATTTGCGGTATTTACTGTAATTTGGTTTGTGTTTATTGCATGGTTCCCTTTGTATGTAAAAAATACTTATTCTGGTCCAATAAAAAAATCTATGGTTGTGTCTATGTTTTTTGATTTACAGCGCAATATCGTAGAACAATATGAAAAATTATTAAACGGAATCAAAAAATCAATCAATCTGGAAAAGCCAATAGGTGTTGCGATTGAAAAAGTAAAAATGGCAGAAGGTGTTGTGGATAAAGCAACAGATGCCACAGCCAAGGCAAAATCTCAAACAAATAAGTTAAACAAGAAACAGAAAAAGTTTCTGCTGTTGCGAGTTTGGCCAATAAATTTGGTATAAAAACAGATGGTGTAGATAAAGCTGTGCAGGGTGCAAACAAAGCGGTCGCAACGGCAGATAAAAATATAGCAAAAGTTGATAATGTTGCGAATATGGTTAACAAAAAACTAGAGTCTGTAAAAACAGAGTTAGTCAAAGTTTCCCAAACAGAAGTTGATAAAATGATTGACGAAGCAATCAAAAAACAGCTGGATAAAAATTCAGGCGGTTTGGGGACAACGTTGTTAACCAATTATGGAATCAAGCATGTTTATCCATGGCGTCCATCTTCTTGGCCTGTGGCAACCAAAATCTATAACGATTTGGAAAAATCAAATGTCGGTGTGGTTCAGATTTTGACCCGCACAGTGAATAAATATTTTGGCTATGTCGCATGGGGTTTGGTAATTGCAACATGGGCAATAGGTTTGATTGCTTGGTTTGTTGCCAAAGGCAAAGTAAAACAAATTGTATCACCATTTTTGGTGTGTCCACGATGCGGGCATACATTTGCAGATAAACGTACAGCAATGGGGTTGTTGAAAATCTTTCAGCCTTGGAAATGGTTTTAAAATAATGTCATAAAATCATTGACAAACGGTGTATTAGTGTGTATTATTTCGTGCGTTGTATATAATTTAACGCAAGGGAAAAACGATGAACAACGCAGAAATACTACAAAAAAAACTTAATGCTTTGAACAAAATTATTAATAAATGTCAAGTATTACATAATACGCCAGTGTCAAAATGTGATGTTCAAGAAGTGGATGACACCGTAAAAGAAGGTTATAAATTAGCCTACGATTTGATACAAGATGCCACAAAAACAAAAAATATAGAATTTATCAAGCACGTCTATCGTATCAGTGATAAATTATTACCAGATAATAGCGTACAAGATAGTGTGTTTCTTGATTGGATGAAAAATAAGTATAAGCAAGAGTTTTGCCATAATTTGGTCTTTTTAACAGCAGAATATTGCAGAACTATACTGTTTCCACAGGTAAAGGTTATGAAGCAAACATTGGCACAATCAAATTATGAAGTTCAAAAAACAGATTTAAAAAACAGATTAAATACAATTTATGATGGTTTTATGTTCCAGTTTTACGTATATGGACAAAAACTTGTAAAATAATTCTAAAAAAACCGCCGTTTGGCGGTTTTTTTTGATCGTATAAAAATATTAAAATATTGCTTGACATTTTTTGTTTTTAGTCTATTATTATAGATAAAGAAAAACAAAAAGGATAAAAATATGCCAGCAATAACAAAATTAGGTATAATCTCAGGATTGTTCACATTGGTAAATTCTGACCCACAATTGCGTCAAAACATAAATGATTTAATGTTTGTTGATTGGGGTGATGCAAGAAAAAATATACAATGGTCTAAAACCAAGATTTTTGTTCCAGCCTATCCAACAGATGTGCCATATATTGTTAAAACATTTCAAACAATGACTGAATTATTGCCTGCGGCATCAGACCCAAACAAACCAGGAATTGCTTATCTTGGTGGTAATAACGGTAAATATAATAAACAATCTTTGGAAACCAAACTGGCGACTTTGTTGTGCAATGTTAACGGTTATGATATTACACAGTTTAAAGATGGAATTGAATCTGAAATTATTCATAATGCTGTTGCTAAAACTGTTCCAGACAGCAGGTTCAAATCAGTTGAATTGGAAAAGAAATCTTCAAATTCCAAGGAAAATTGGGAAAACGCTTTGAAAGACGGGTTGTTGGATGGTGTTGATGAAATAATTATGGTGACATCCGAAGAAGGTTTTGTCCGTCACAAAGGAACACTGTTGGCAACATTAAAAGCGCATGGAATAGATTCAAAGAATCTTAAAATATATGCGTGGCCTTATAATGCAGAAATTTCGCCTGATAATTTAAAGAAAATGCAACAAATATTAGGTATAACATTAAAAGTCCCAAACCAAGATTATAACATAACAAATGACAAATATACTTGGAATAAATCTGCTTGGGGAATATACCGTACATTTATTGAAATGTTGGCTTTGCGCAGATGGTCTGCCAAAGGTGACGTTTATGTGACCGAAGAACAGAAAAAACAGTTAAATGATATATTCAGCAAGATAACAGTAAAGAATTTAGCAATGGCTACAATCAAAGCCAAAACAGCAGAAATGAAAGAAAAGCTGGTGAAATTTTTAGGTCGCGGAAAATAAAAAGGAGTATACAATGGCAATAGAAATAGAATCAAAAGATGTGTTAAAAATGATGGGGGTTATACTTGTAGGTGGTTTTGGTGGTAG
>CAMZAC010000018.1 GCA_947304085.1 uncultured Alphaproteobacteria bacterium | reverse complement strand
GCTCTAGCCAACTGAGCTAACCGTCCAAAACAGAACAGATTATAACAATAAAATTCAAATTTGCAAATAAAAATACTCATATACACCCGTATTTTTTATTTAGTGTATTGGTTGTTTAGTATAATTGCGCCCTCTTTTACAAGCACATTACCATGCAAGGTGTCCCACTTGTTTTTCTGTTTCTTCAAATCATCATAAGATAAAGCATAACCACGAAAAGGGATACGATTATTTGTATATCTGTAATAATTTTTATATATTTCTTTGTAGCTAAGACCTAGTTTATAAAGTTCCCAACGAAGTTTACAAAATATTCCCAAACATTTCGGGTTATGCTTACAATAATCACATGAAAAACAATGTATTATTGCCCCGTCTTGTTCTATATCTATGATGTAATTTTTTTGGAATATCATATGCAAACCCTTTTTAATACATCGTCTGTAAAACGTGTTTATTCTTGTCAATATTGGACAACATCTTACCACTGCCGCATGCAACACATGCCATTGGATTATCAACCAAGAATGCAGGCAGACCTGTTGCAGCACGAATCGCCATATCCAGACCGCGCAACAGCGAACCGCCACCAGTCATTGCAATACCAAGATCAGCAATATCTGCAGACAATTCAGGTGGTGTAGATTCTAATGCCAAATGAACAGTAGTTACAATTTTTTGAACGGTTTGTGCCAATGCGGATGCAATTTGTGATTCTGTCACGATTGTTTCACGTGGTGTTCCACTTAACAAATCACGTCCTTTGATTTTCATACTTAATTCGTGTTCTTTATCTTTTGGCATAATTGCAGTTCCGATTTTCTTTTTGATTTCTTCGGCTGTATTTTCGCCAATCAACAAATTCTTGTTCTTTTTTATATATTCAATGATGTCTTCGTCCATTTGGTCACCCGCAGTTCTAACAGCATTAGAATATACGATTCCGCCCAGCGACATAACTGCGACTTCTGTTGTTCCACCCCCAATATCTAAAACCATAGATCCCACAGGTTTGTCAACAGGCAGACCAGCACCAATCGCGGCCGCGGTTGATTCTTCAACAATATACACCTTGCGTGCGCCGGCAGCATCGGCAGCCTCTTGAATAGCACGACGTTCCACCTGGGTTGCGCAAGAAGGTACGCAAATAATAATCAATGGTGCAGCCAACGGATTTTTCTGGTGTACTTTGCGAATAAAGTATTTAATCATTTCTTCGGCAACGTCATAGTCTGCGATAACGCCATCACGTAATGGGCGAACAGCGGTGATAGAGCCAGGTGTACGACCAAACATCTGTTTAGCTTCTGCCCCCACAGCCAAGATTTCTTTGCGCCCCAACAGTTTGTTTTCAGCAACAGCAACCACAGATGGTTCGTTCAATACAATTCCGCGCCCTTTGACGTAAATCAGTGTATTCGCGGTTCCCAAGTCAATAGCCATATCTGCAGAGAAAAATTTTAATAACCAATTATACATACTGTTCTTCCTTTGGTCTGTTTTTTTGCATTATAGACCAGACATATAAAAAATCAAGTGCCCAAGATAATTTTTGATTTTTTGTTTGAAAATCTGTATATTTTGGTATCATAAAGCTCATGAAACGTAAAACCATACGAAATCATAGTGATTTTTTGACTGTGCGTGAAGATCCTGTTGCGCACACTGATTGTTTTGTTGCAAAAGCAAAATCTGCGAAGTTCATAAACGATGCGCGATTTGGTCTGATTGCAGCTAAAAAAACTTTTAAATTGGCTGTGCACAGAAACCGTGCAAAGCGGTTATTACGCGATTGGATTTCGTTTAATGAAGATTTAATGTTGCCCGATATGGATTATATATTTATTGCGCGTTTGCCAATATTGGACTGTAAACGCGAAGATGGGCGCGCCCAAATGCGCAAGGCTTTAGAAAAAATCGCCAAAATAAAAAATGAAAAACAAAAGTGATATACCTGCTTGCATTGGTGTTTTCTTTGTGCGCGTATATCAAATATGTGTTTCGCCGTTTATCGGTGGACGTGCCGTGTGTCGTTTTACACCGACTTGTAGTGAGTATACACGTCAAGCAATTTGTAAATATGGTTTGTTTCGTGGTTTTTTTATGGGACTACGACGAATATCGCGTTGCAGACCCGGGGGTGGATGTGGATACGACCCTGTTCCTTGACATAACAAATCAATATGGTAGAATTACTATAACATAAATATAAAAAGGATTTTAAATTATGACATCTTTTCGTGCAACAGTTGAAAATATGTCCAAATTAATGGATGAAATGGGCATAACAGAACTGGATATAGAACGACAATTATTGCTGGGTTTATATCGCAAGCATATTCATTTATCTAAACAACAGGCTGTAGCTGCCCCGGTTGGGTTTGTTTCTGCGCAACAAAAATGTGACCAAAACGAAAAAATATCTGGTCATGTCGTGAAATCACCAATGGTTGGTGTTGTTTATCTGGCTCCAGAACCTGGTGCAAAGCATTTTGTAGAGGTTGGTGACAGTGTCAAAGTTGGCGATACAATCGCGTTGGTAGAAGCTATGAAAACCTTTAACCCAATCAAATCTGATGTTGATGGTGTTGTAAAAGAAATTTTGGTTGCAGATAGTGCTGCTGTTGAATTTGATTCGCCAATCGCTGTAATAGAATAGGTTTTATATGCCACAAATAAAAAAAGTTTTAATTGCTAATCGTGGAGAAATTGCGCTACGTGTAATTCGTGCTTGTCGTGATATGGGTATTCGGACGGTTGCTGTATATTCTACAGCAGATAAAGACGCTATGCATGTTAAATTAGCTGATGAATCTGTATGCATAGGACCTGCACCATCATCTGAATCTTATTTAAATGAATCTGCTATATTAACAGCGGCCTTATTGGCAAACGCAGACGCTATTCATCCCGGGTATGGTTTTTTATCTGAACGTGCCGACTTTGTTGAAAAAGTTGAACAGCATGGTTTAGTTTGGATTGGTCCCAGTGCATCTATGATACGTCAAATGGGTGACAAAGTAAACGCAAAACAAACCGCTCAAAAATGCGGACTTCCTGTGGTCCCTGGTTCTGATGGCGCAATCAAAACAATTGAAGATGCAATTGTTTGGGCTGATAAAATTGGATATCCCGTAATGATAAAAGCTGCAGCCGGTGGTGGTGGTCGTGGTATGCGTGCTGCAAATAATGAGAGCGAATTACGCGAAGCTTTTCCGTTAACCAAAGCAGAAGCAAAATCTGCATTTGGCGATGATACTTTATATATGGAAAAGTTGCTTTTACATCCTCGTCATATTGAATTTCAGGTTTTGGGTGATAAACATGGTAATGTCGTTGTTTTTGGAGAACGAGATTGTTCTTTGCAACGCAAAAACCAAAAGGTTATGGAAGAATGTCCTGCTGCTGTCTTAACACAAAAACAACGTGATGATATGATTGAGATCTGCAAAAACGCTGCAAAGAAAATGGGGTATACGAACGCCGGAACTTTTGAGTTTATGTTTGAGGGCGGTAATTTTTATTTCTTGGAAATGAATACCAGATTACAGGTTGAACACCCAGTAACAGAAATGGTTTATGGTGTTGATTTGGTTCGTGAACAAATCAGAATTGCTGCTGGTGAAAAATTGGGTTATACACAATCAAACATCGTTGCGCATGGACACGCAATCGAATTTCGTATAAACGCGGAAGATCCAGAAACCTTTATTCCAAATCCTGGTAAAATAACATTGTATGCGCCATCTGGTGGTTTGGGGGTACGTGTAGATTCTGCCGTATACAGCGGATATACTATACCGCCAACATATGATTCAATGATTGCAAAGTTGATTGTTCATGCACAAACCAGAACAGCTTGTATTATGCGTGCAGAACGTGCGCTGGACGAATTTGTAATTGAAGGTATCAAAACAACAATACCTTTGCAAAAACGTTTGTTAAATAATTCTGATGTCCGTCAATTGAAAACAGATAACCATTGGTTGGAACATTTCTTGGAAGAAGAAAAAAATAAATCAGAAGAACCAACACAAGAAGAATAATAAAAAATACCGCCCAAACGGGCGGTATTTTATAATGATATTTTTATAATCGGAATTTGTGTTTCTTCATCCGTTATACCTGCATGATGGCTTTTTAATTCTGGGCAATCATGTTTTTTCCCACAAGTTTATATTACTTGTTGGTATTGTGCATTTCTTTTAATCGTTCTAATATAGCCATTTTATTGATTTTTTTTCTTTCTGAACTCGTCCAAAGAAACAACTCTTTTATTATCTGGAACAGAGTTTGGTTTTTCTTCCAAAGGCAATTCTATGTCGGTGTTTGTGTTTGCAGAAGCAGACGGTTGTTTTGGATGAAAAGAAAGCATAAATTCGGTTGAAGGATCTTTAAATTCAACCAAAGCAGAAAAAGGGACACGTATAAAAAATGGGCGACCATCAAATGTCAGTTGAACCCCAAATTCCTTGTCTGAAACATTAAGATTATTATAAGAATATTGTAAAACTATTGTCATGATATCTGGGTATCGTATGCGCAAGAAATCTGGCAATACAACACCAGGATCACGTGTTTTAAATGTTATAAAAAAACCAGCATCATCACCAAGCCCGTTAAATTGGGCATAAAGCAATGCTTCTTTGACAACTGATTTTAACGCATCGTCTAATAATTTTTGATAATCTATCTTATGCATTTTTTTTCTCCGCTATCATTATATTGCTAATACAACCGTCTTGGCAAGTGACAAATAAAGCATTGGGAATATTTTGAAATACGGATACATCTAATCCGGTAGCCCAAACTTGTGCTTCTGATTCGTTTAATTCTTGAAACAAACGTATGCGTGCCTCATTATCAAGGTGTGCAGCGGCTTCATCAAGCAAAATCAAAGGTTTTTTACCTGTTTTTATGTGGATTAATTTCGCATGTGCTAAAATCAAATCAATCAATATAGATTTTTGTTGACCTGTGCTGGTTATATTAGCAGGCAATTTTAGTTCATTATTAAATACGCCAAAATCAGATTTATGAATTCCATCTATAACCATTTTATCACCGGTTAATTCACGATTTTTTGTTAAGTATTCGAAATAAATGTTTTCTGCTTGCAGGGCAGTATTTTCTATAACAAGTTTTTCCACAATACCATCAACAGAAACGGCGCCGGTTTTAAAAAAATAATTAAGTTCTGATGCATATTTTATGCGTCCTGCCGCAATTGCGACAGCTGTAGATGCAATTTGTTTATCTAATACATCCAGCCATTTTTCATTTGCGCCAGATTTTATTGCACCAGCCCTTTCGGACATCAATTTATTTAAACGAGCAATTCTACCAATATGTGTTGGTTCAAAACTGGCGGCCAATCGATCAAAAAAAGCGCGCCTGTCTGATGCAGATTCAACAAATATCCTGTCTTCTTTTGGGGTAAGCCAAACAATGCGCAATTGTTTTGCCAGATCAGATAAAACAGAATTTTCGTTGTCTATTTTTGCGTGTCGATTTGTTTCACCAGAATTTAAAAACACACATATATCAGTATCGTTATCTAAGGTTGCAAATACAGAAAAACCGCCATCTCCATTAAAACGAGCCAACATTTGTGCTTCTGCATTACGCAATCCTTTGTCGCCAGATAACAAAGAAATTGCTTCTAACACGGCTGTTTTTCCTGCTCCATTTAAACCTGTTATAATAATATTTTTGCAACCGTCTGTTTTTATTCGGGAAGACAAATGATTTCTGAAATTGGTAAGAGTGATTTGATTTATCATTTTAAAATTTGGAGGCCAGGGTCGGAATCGAACCGGCATAGAAGGATTTGCAGTCCTCTGCATAACCACTCTGCCACCTGGCCTGTTGTGTATGTGTATCTTAGGCAAAAAATAAATATATTTCAACATAAAAATACCAATATGTAAAAATTATTTTTTAAGAAACTTTTCAGCAAAAAATTTATAAAAAATGTATTGAAAAAAATAAGGATATATTGTAATAATTTCATAACGAGAGAGATTGTGTATGAAAAAACTGGCTTATTTTTTGTTTTTTTTACCTGTTTGCGCTTTTGCAGAAGACGATTGTGCGACTATGCGATATGTTCCAAACAAAGAAATGTCTTTGCAAGATGTGCTGAATATGGGGTTGTGTCGTAATCCGCAAACAGCGGCTGCTTATGCATCTTTACAATCTTCAAAGTATACAAAAAACGCAGTGTATTCTTATTACTTGCCGTCTGTTTCTGCGCATGGTGGAACAGAACGTTCGCATACTCAACATGATGCATGGAAATATAATGCGTCATTATCCGCTTCGTATTTAATTTTTGATTTTGGAAAAAGAGAGTCTGATTTGGCGCAAACTTTGGCCACGTATCGTGCTGCGGGTTTTGATTATGATGAAACTGTTCAGAATTATGTGTATCAAGTGATTGGTTCATATTATGCATTATTAAATGCTGATGCTGATGTTAAATCTGCAACATCTGCATTAACTGTTGCACAAATTGCAAAAAATACGGCGGATAAAAAATTTAAAGCGGGCGCCGTTGCAAAAGCAGATGTATACAAAGCGGATACAACATTAGCCAGTTCGCAATTGTCTTTGGAACGTGCAAAAAACAATCGTGAAATTGCAAAAGGCACATTGTTGAATGCTCTGTCTTTTTCAGCAGATCAAGACATAAAAATTAAAGATATGCCTGCCAGTTTTGGTTCTGATGCAGAATTAGAAAATATAGATGAATTGGTTTCTATTGCCCAAAAACAAAGACCAGATTTATTGCGTGCAAATGCGCAGACCAGTGCTGCGTGGCATAAACGTAATTCTGCGTTTTTGCGAAATTTGCCATCTGTATCTTTGACTGGAAGTGCTAGTATAGTTGCAGAGTCTGCAGGTGGATTATTTGAACATATGTCCGATCGTGTAAGTGGTAAAATCGGTTTGTCGGTTTCGATGCCTATATTTGCGGGTTTTGCAAATATGTATTCAGCACGTTCTGCTGGTGCAGATTATGACAGCGCCAAGTATCGTGAAAGAAGTGTTTCTAATAATGCAATGTTGGATGTTTTTACTGCTTATCAGAACTACAAAACAGCAAAAACAGTTTTAAAACAATCAGAAGCATTATTAAAGTCTGCTACGGAAAGTGAACGTGTCGTGTCTGGTATGTATAAGGTTGGCCGTGCAACAATGTTAGATTGGCAAACTTCACAATCAGAGTTAGTTGATGCGCAAAAGCAAAACAATTCTGCAAAATATGATTTGTTCATAAAAAGGGCTGCTGTTGCATTAGCTATTGGTGATATAAAATCTGGTTTAAAGGAAAACAAAAATGAAAAATAAAGAAAAAAAACGGTCTTTCATAATAAGGTTTTTTAGTTGGATATGGCGTAATAAATGGCGTGTTATAATATTGGGGTTAATCGCTGGTGGCCTTTATTGGTGGCTTTGTCCAAAAGGTGATGGTGGCAAGAAGAAATTCGTCACAGTTGATATTGTTCGTGGCGATATAATTCAAACAGTGACGGCAACAGGTGAAATACAACCTGTTAATACAGTTAGTGTCGGCTCGCAGGTTTCTGGAACCATAGAAGATATTTTTGTTGATTTTAATTCCAAGGTTAAAAAAGGAGACACTTTATTAACAATAGAACCTTCGGTTTTACAATCGTCTGTTGATGAAGCAAATGCGTCTTTGAAATCCGCAGAATCTCAGTTAAAATATTCAGAAAGTGAATACAAAAGAAACAAGCTATTATACAAAGATGGTTTTATATCTCGTGCAGAGATGGAAAAATCACAAACAACGTATGAACAAGCAGAACAAGCTGTAAAGAAGGCACAATATGCGTATGATAGAGCTGTCACCAATCTTGGTTATGCGACTATTACTTCGCCAGTAGATGGAACAGTTATTTCCAGAAAAGTAGACAAAGGACAAACTGTGGCAGCATCTTTTCAAACACCAGACCTTTTTGAGATTGCAGAAGATTTATCAAAAATGCAAATAGAAACAGCTGTATCCGAAGCAGATATTGGTATGATAAAAGAAGGGTTGCCTGTCACCTTCACTGTTGACGCGTATTCTGGACAAACTTTTCAAGGGGAAGTTCATCAAATAAGATTATCACCAACAACTTCGTCTAATGTTGTGGTTTATACAGTAGTTATAAATGTTGATAACAAAGATTTACGTCTTATGCCAGGTATGACTGCTTTTGTGACAATCGTTGTCGCAGAGGCCAGGGATACTTGGAAAACCAAAAATTCGGGTTTGTTGATAAGGTCATACAAAAACATTGCTGAAAATGTATCAGAAGATATAACACCAAAAACACATCTTGCAATTGAACGTGGTAATAAAGTTGTTTTTGTGCCTTACACACGTGGTTTGGTCACGCCGACAGAAACACAATTAATTTCAGATGAAATCAAAGAACAAGATAAATTAATTGTTGGTTTTGTCGGACAAAAGTCTGAAAATAAAACTGTAATGCGTGGCGGACCGCGAATCTAAGGTTTATAATATGAAGAAAGAGCCACCAATTATTGTATTGAATAAAGTTTGTAAAAGTTTCCCATTGGCTGTCGGTGGAGAACAGCAGGTTTTATTTGATGTTTCTTTTTCTGTTAAATCTGGTGAATTTATCGCAATTATGGGTCCCAGTGGTTCGGGTAAATCTACGTGCATGAATATTATTGGTGCGTTAGATTCTGCAACATCTGGAACATACGAATTATATGGCAAAGATACAAAAACGATGACACCTGATGATATGGCG
>CAMZAC010000017.1 GCA_947304085.1 uncultured Alphaproteobacteria bacterium | reverse complement strand
GATGGCTTTAACCCAGCGCTTTTCAATGCCAACTCCATTGCACGTCTGCCGCCCTCGCCGTTTGGCGCCGGTGCAGTAATATGATATGCATCCGCGCTCATACCAGAACCCGCAACCTCAGCATAAATTTTTGCACCACGTGCTTTGGCATGTTCATATTCTTCCAAAACCAAGATTCCAGCACCTTCGCTTAGAATAAATCCGTCTCTATCTTTATCCCATGGACGAGATGCGTGTTCCGGGTCATCATTTCTTGTACTTAATGCCCGTAAAGCATCAAAACCAATCATTCCTATTCTACAAACTGCCCCTTCAGTTCCACCACAAACCATAATATCTGCGTCACCGCGTTCTATGATGCTGGCGCCTTCTATAATAGAATGAGTTCCTGTTGCACATGCAGTAGCCATCGCAATATTTGGTCCCTTGAATCCGTACTTTATTGAAATGTTTCCAGATGTCATATTTATAACACACTTTGGAACAAAAAACGGCGTCACAAATCTTGTACCATTTTTCAAAATATCTTCATAAGTATCAGCAATCGTCGACAAACCACCAACACCGCTGCCAACTGCAACACCAACACGACTTTTATCACCATCATAATCTACCAGCCCGGCATCCTTGATTGCTTCATCTGCGGCGACCATGCCATAAACAATGTTTTTATCCATTTTTCGCTGTTCTTTTGGTTCGACAATCGCATCAGGATTATATTCGCCAACACCAGTTCCGCGTTGCGGAATACCCGCAATCTTAGAGGCAACATCTGTTGTATCAAATTCAGTAATTTCACGAACACCACTTTTGCCTTTCAATAAATTAGTCCACGAAAAATCTACACCCGTTCCTACAGGACAAACAATTCCCATACCCGTAATAACAACTCTTTTCATAAATAAAACCTTTTTTATATGTTTTCTGGGCACAGCATACTATAAAACATTGATAAAATCAACGACATAAAAAATGATGCTACCAAACTTGGCAGCATCAAATATCATCACAACAATTGAAAGCGATTACTAAGCTGCTTTTTTATCTGCAACTGCTTTACCTGATTTTGCATGTGCATCAATATATTTAACTGCATCACCCACTGTTGCCAATTTTGTTGCCTCTTCATCAGGAATTGTGATATCGAATTCTTTTTCAACTTCCATAACAAATTCTACGACATCCAAAGAATCAGCACCCAAATCATTAACGAAAGATGCGGCTTCTGTGACCTTGGATTCGTCAACCCCCAATTTTTCACATACAATTTTTTTCACTTTTTCAAAAGTTGTCATTTCTAATCCTTTATTTAAGTTAAATGTGTGCCTTTTGTTGTTCTACAGGCGACTTGCCTTATAAAATACCATTTTAAGAACAAGGTGTCAAGAAATTATAACAAACTCTAACAACATCTGACTTTTGTTTAAAATATACTATACCAATAAATCTGATAATAAATCGTTCATATTATCACGCAATTTATCTTTATCCGGATTCCAAACCAATGAACGCATCAAAAATTTATGAACATCATCCATAGTCAAATTCGGCATTCCAGCTTCAGCAACAACCCTTTTCCACGCAACACGCGGATCCGTTAAATGCGAACGCCCCATTCCTAAAAACACCCATTCTCCATCTTGTGGTAAATCTTGTAGCAATAAAATTGCTTTATTTGACAACGGAAAATCTCCCCAAGTATCATGATTAAAATCTAAATCATCCCAGCGCATTTTAAATATTTTCGTCTTAGGGGCAAAACCATAAATCAACATTAAAAATGCCGCACGCAAATTTAAATTTTTTTCTTTATTTATTGCAGATATTAAACTTTGTAAACCTGACTTTCTTAACACCATTTGACGATGCGCAACCATAATTTTAGGTATAGCATTCATTGGATTGACTTTAATATACCCCATTTCAACAGCATAGTTAAAAATGCTTTGTAATAACTCTTGCATTCTGGCCGCCATTGATTGACCAGATATTTTATTTAGCACACTTTGCAAATCATCAGTTGTTAAATCTTGAACATTTTTACAAAACAAATCTTTAAAATGCAAATTAATTGCACGTTTTAATTTAACCAAAGAATCTTCACTGCGACGAACTTTATTATCAATATACAACTTTACAAATTCTTGGAAAGCTATCTTCTTTCTGCGTACAGGAATTTTTTTACACGCATCGTTTAACACTTCGTTTACTTTGGCGCGTGCATCTTCTATATCTACATCAGGATATTTACCAATAATAATTCTTTTATCAACACCATTTATACGTTTGCGAACAAAAAAACTTTTTACACCACGCTGTGTAATATACATTCGTAAACGTGGTTCAGATAAATCTTGAACGACATCAAATCCCGTCTCTGGTGCCGGCAAATTATCAAGAATGTACGTATTAAAAAAGAATTGATGCGCCATAAGTAATACCTATTTGTTATATTCTTTCAAAAACGGCAAGAAATTAGATAACAATTTAAGTGTTGCCTTGTTTCTGTATGTTTTGGCTTGTTGCAAACGTTCCTCTACTGTTGCAAAAAGCTTTATATCACCATAATGTTCACAATTGCTGCAACAACCATCTAAAACTGTTCCGCCGAAACGGACATTTCCGCATTTTTGGATTTCAAATTGCGATTCGTACTTCGTTTCTACCTTTGGGTCTTTTACTTTATAAAAACACGAAGTAGAACGTAATTGAAAGGCTTTGTTTTCTCTTTGTTTTTCATCAATAATCTTCGAAACACTTTTTTCAATAGATAAACCATTAAGATAATTTTGCCAATATTCAGTAATTACGCAATTTTTCGCGAAATTTTCAATAAACACCTTCTTGTTTTTCTTTGCTATTCTTAATTCATCGATTGATTTACTTAAATTTTCCCAATCTTGTTTTATTGTCATATTTTTATTCTCCAACTTTTAAAGCATTGATAAAAGCGGTCTGTGGTATTTCAACATTACCAAAAGTCCGCAACCGTTTCTTTCCTTCTTTTTGTTTTTCTAACAATTTTCTTTTGCGAGTAATATCGCCACCATAACATTTCGCAGTCACATCTTTTCGATATGCAGCAATCGTTTCACGTGCGATTATTTTGCCACCAATAGCAGCCTGCAAAGGAATTTTAAATTGATGTCTTGGTATTAAATCTTTTAACTTTTCAACTATTTGTCTGCCACGTTTTTCAGCAACCGAACGATGACACAAGAACGACAAAGGTTCTACATTTTCATCATTAACCAATATAGTCACCTTGACCAAATCAGATATTCGATAATCATATAACACATAATCAAAAGACGCATATCCAGAAGACAAAGATTTAACCCTGTCATAAAAATCAAACACTATTTCCGATAATGGTAATTGATATACCAACACAGCACGATTACCAACATAAGAAATATTTTCCTGAACACCACGACGCGATGCACAAAGTTCCATTATCGCACCTAGATATTTATCTGGCATCATTATTGTCGCGCGAACCCATGGCTCCTCTATTGATTCGATTCGTGTTATGTCTGGCATATCTGCAGGATTTTCCAAATCCATTACAGAACCATCGCGCAAGTGAATTTTATAAAGCACACTTGGCACAGTATTAATTAGACTGAGATTAAATTCACGGTTTAATCTTTCGCTGATAATTTCCATATGCAACAAACCAAGAAATCCGCAACGCAAACCAAAACCCAACGCAGAAGACTTTTCGATTGTAAACACAAAAGACGCATCGTTTAAAGCCAGTTTTTCTGCACCTTCGCGCAAATCAGGATAATCATTTGCTTCTACTGGAAAGAAACTTGAAAACACAACTGGCACAGATGGTTTGAAGCCAGGCAACGGTTCAACATCGCTTTTAGCATCACAAATTGTGTCGCCCACCTTACAATCATGAATTGTTTTCATACCTGTAATTATGAACCCGATTTCACCTGTAGACAGATTATTAACATTTTCCATTTTTGGGGTAAAATAACCAACTTTTTCAACAACATATTCTGCACCAGTGGCGATAAATTTAATTTTTTGCCCACATCTTAATTCGCCATCTACCACACGCACCAAAACAACAACACCCAAATAAGAATCATACCAAGAATCAACCAACAATGCACGCGTAGGTGCATTTTCATCACCACTGGGCGCAGGTAATTTATTTACAATTTCTTCTAATAATTCCGGAACGCCCGCTCCTGTTTTACCTGATACACACAACGCATTTGAAGCATCCATCCCGATAACATCTGCAATTTGTTCGCGTGTTGCTTTGACATCGCTTGATGGTAAATCTATTTTATTCAATACAGGCAACATTTCTAAATCATTATCCAATGCCAAATATGCATTTGCCAAAGTTTGTGCTTGGACACCTTGGGTTGCATCGACCAAGACAATAGCACCCTCACACGCAGCCAAACTGCGTGAAACCTCATAGGAAAAATCAACATGTCTTGGGGTATCCATTAAATTCAACTGATAGGTTTCACCATTTTTCGCTGTATATTTTAAACGCACAGTTTGCGCCTTGATTGTGATACCACGCTCACGTTCTATATCCATAGAATCTAAAACTTGCGCTTTCATTTCACGCGATTCCAGGCCACCGGTATATTCTATCAACCTGTCTGACAAAGTTGATTTACCATGATCAATATGTGCAACAATAGAAAAATTTCTGATATGACTTTGTTTCATTTATTTTCATCCAATCACTATTTATCTATATTATTCAAAAGGTTTTCGATTCTGTTTGCACGTTCTAATGTGTCGTCATAAACAAATCTAATTTCAGGAACATATTTCTGATTAATTTTTTGTGCCAGAAAAAAACGCACCATCTTAGTTATTTCGTCAAGACGCTTTTGAGTCGCAACAGCATTGTCGCGAGCATAGAAAAACAATTTTACAAACTGCATTCCACCACGTGATTCCGCTCCAACCAGCGACACTCCCCGAATTAAAGCATCCTCTGAAAATTGGCGTTGTAAAATATCCGCAACCAGCATTTGCACTTTGCTAGCAATTTTTTCACCTCTGTTTGAATTGTTCGCTTTTTTTATCATAAAAATACCTTTTACACTGGTTTCGTATGCGGCAATGATACACATGTATATCCAAAAAAACAAGTAAATTATTTATAGTGCTTGCGCAATTACATCAAATATTCTATCATCCTGTTTATGAAACTTGTGACACGTATTCTTGATAAAGCGGCACAACCATGGTATGCGTGGGTTGTGTTCATTATGACAATCTTTGAATCTATATTTTTGTTTATTCCCCCCGAAGTATTCATGACCCCTGCGATTGTCGCAAACAAAAAACGCGCCGTCCCTATAACAACAGCGGCAGCATTTGGATCAATAGTTGGCGGATTAATTACTTATATGATTGGACTGTGGCTATTTGATACGGTCGGTATGTGGTTAATAAATAATTTTGCAACACCTGAAAAATTTGAATTAACTCAAACATTATTTAACAAGTATGGAATCATGATAATAATATTAACTGCAATCACACCTATTCCGTACAAACTACTGGCATTATGCGCCGGCTTTTTACAGTACCCCGTTTTAATTTTTTTGGGTGTATCTGCGATATTCAGAACTGCTCGTTTTGCACTTGTCGGTGCGCTGCTCTGGCGCTTTCAAGAAAAAGCTAATCGCATAATAAACAAATATTCTTGGCAATTAACTATTTGTGCAATTGTGTTTGCATTGCTGGGATTATTAATTATTACTGTTATGTAAACACCCCAGAACCATATGTGTTAATGGTCATTATCAAAATTCGTACCGAACCCCAATTGAAACAGAATTAGCCTTTATCCAACCAATTTTTGTTTCAACATCAATGTAATTTGCTGTTGAACCAGAAAATGCTGCAAAACGGTACCTTATATCTAAATTTAGATTCTCAGCAATCTTATCTGTCCAACCAAACATAACCACCCCCATTGGCGAAAAATTTACCTTTGATACACCTACTAACGCGGTATGATTTAAAGAAGTTTTAACTACGGCCATACCAACACCTAACCCACCATATACCCCAAAACCAAAATTATAATAACCATTTGCTGTGGCATAAATTGTGCTCAGGTTGAAATCAGTTTTTTCTGTCAAATAATCGGTATAATATTCCGTTTCTTGTTCAGAATAATTACCAATATATCCTAACTCTAAATCTGCACGCCAATTTTTATCAAATTCACGACCGAGCGCCACATCTGCACCAACAAGAGATTCATAATTAAAATTATCTTCCCCAGTCATATCGTTATACTTATATTCGTTTTTCCAACTCAAAAAAGACAAATCAGCATGTGCACTGACATACATTTTAAATGGTTCAGATCGCCGACGATAATTTATACTTGTTTCACTACCATGTTTTGTAATCACGGAATAGCTTCCTGACGGATTTGCAAACGCAACACAAGGCATCAACACCGCCAATACAGCACACAACAAACACTTTTGCATAATATGCTTCCTCCTGTTCCACCTGTACACATGGTATTTTATCATGAAACATCCTTTTTGCCAAAAAATTATTTTATAAAGCTCTTGCCCGAATAAAAAATTTTTACTATGATGTTTTCATTATGGAAGGCAAAAACATAATATCTTTTGCAAATGTATCTACAAGTTATGAAAACGGTCATGATGTTTTATCAGACGTATCCTTTAACATCAGCAGTGGTGCTTTTTATTTCCTGACGGGCGCCAGCGGGGCCGGCAAGACAACATTGTTGCGTTTAATTTATCAATTACACAAACCATCCAAAGGGCAAATTAAATTGTTTGGTCAAGAATGTAGCGACTTGTCTCGTGATGATATTTCTGCTCTGCGACACAAAATGGCAATTGTATTTCAAGAATATTCTTTGATTTCACATATGACTGTTTTCGAAAACGTGGCATTGCCTTTGCGGGTTCGTGGTTTTCCAAATGATAAAATAAAAAAACTGGTGACAAAAACATTGGAATGGGTTGGTTTGGGAAAATATGCGAACGCATATCCAAAAGAATTAAGTGGTGGACAACAACAACGCGTATCTGTTGCACGCGCAATTATCATCCAACCATCTATTTTACTAGCCGACGAACCAACTGGAAATTTAGACGATGAAAACGCATCACGACTTATGGAATTATTTATTCAGATGAATAAAACATTTGGAACGACTATCATTTTGGCAACACACAATCAAAAACTACTAGAAACATACCACTTTCCCGTAATAATGGTTGAAAATCATCATGTTGCTTTTTCTGGTATCGGTAATGAAAACACAAATGGTACCGAATCAATAAGAAAATGGAAAGGTCCAAAACCACAACAAACACAAAATTATTTTTCGCAGATTTCAAAACAATTTGAAGATATTGGAAACGCATAATGAAGAAAAAAACTCTTGTATTTTCGTTAGTCCGTGAACAATCCATATTTATGACTGTTGTTATATCTATATTGACCTTTTTATCTGTATTGGCTTTTGGTATTGCACTTGCAATTGGCACCGGTGTCACACAATGGAACAATCAATGGAATAAATATGTAACTGTTCAAATAACAAATCTTGATAACACAGCCACGATAAAAAAAATATTTGATTCAAATTCAGACAAAATCGAATCGATTAAAGAGATAACAAAATCTGAAATGGAACGAATAATGCAACCATGGATTTCAAGCGGTGCAAAAATACAAAACTATTTACCGCAACTTTTTGAAATTCGCGTAAAAGATGCTTTGGACATTGAATCATTAAAACAACAAATTACACCAAAAGCAAAATTCTTAACCCATACAGCTGCATTAAAGCCATCTATGACTGCTGGTTGGAAGCTAGTATCAATAACATCATTTGTATTAATCTTAATTTTGGTCTCTATTGGTATATGTATATCTTACATTTCAAGAAATATAGCAATGTTGCACAAACATGAATTAGAAATATTAAACCAAGTTGGTGCAACAGATAAATTTATTGCAAAACAAATGCAGATTATTGTTGCAAAAATCAGCACGGTTGGCTGTTTAATTGGTTTTTTAATTGCAACACCAATATTGATGTTAATATTAGCATCTGCACGTTCTGCACGCGTTGGTTTATTGGCAACTCTATCTTTATCTGGCGGCGCATGGTTTGCACTATTTATGTTAACAATTGCGATTATTGTGTTTTCTGTATATATCACTAAAAAAACTACAATTAAAATATTATCTGGCAAATGATGAAATATATCCCTATATCTTTGATATTATTATTCTGCTTTGTTTTTGGCGGATTCATATTCAAGTCAACAACACCACAAAAATGTGAGCATTTGTTAGAAAACGATAATATTTTCGTATTAACTGGGGACGTTCGCAGAATTCCCTATGCGTTAAAAAAGTTGGAAACATTGAATTATGGTAAACTATATATTATCGGTGCAGGCGCAACTAATATCCTAAATCAAAAACACGTGATCGTTGAATCGAAATCAAAATCAACATATCAAAACGCATTGGCCATCAAAAACATTGTTCAAACGCAAAATTTAGGTCGTATTGTAATAGTCACCACAGAAGACCATATGAATCGCTCTTTATATTTGATACGCCAAGAATTACCAGATACAGACATAATCGCATGTCCTGCATCGCTTTCTGCGATGCCGACACCAGTTCGTGTAAAACGTTGGACGATTGAGTATGTAAAATACATTGTCACATTGTTCGGTATAAGGGAAGGATAAAATATGTTAAGAACTATTATGTTTAAATTATTTTTATTTGCATGGTTTATTATTTGGAGTCCTCTATTATTGTTAGGCCTAATATCATCTAAATTAGAACGGGCTTTTATCTTGGCTGATGCGTGGGGTGTGCTGGTGCTTGTTCGCATTGTTTGCGGAATAAAATACAAAATACATT
>CAMZAC010000016.1 GCA_947304085.1 uncultured Alphaproteobacteria bacterium | reverse complement strand
ACTGACTCTTAATCAGTGGGTCCAGGGTTCGAATCCCTGCGCGTCCACCAAAAATCAAGACCACCGTTTTGGTGGTTTTTGTTTTTACATTTTTTTGGTAATGGCCATACTCTGTGATATAATGTTAATTATGAAAATAATCCAAAGGAGGAAAGATTATGAAAAAAATTGCAATCTTAACATCTATGTTGGTTTTGGCTGCATGTGGTGGCGGTTCAAAAAGTCCTGAAAGTTCACCTGTTGGTAATCATGTGTCGGGCAGCACAATTGATTTAACTATACCATCAAGTTTACGGGGCGCTGTGACATCTGCAGAGAGCAACTTAAACAAAGAAGTCACAGGAATGCGGTCAGAAGTAATTGTTTCTTCTGGGACATCTGTTCCGTTATTTCGTTCATCATCCGTCATAAATGCCAGTGGAATAAGATTTGTGTCTTATCGTTTAGATGATATTAAATTATATGCGGCAGATTCAGATAATACAGGTGATGGCTATTTACAAATTGGTATGGACGATGATACAGGTCGTATAGAAAGTATTTTGACGCAGGTTGGTGGTGCAGGTGCCCATATTGCGAGAGTCGGTAATACTGCACAATTTAATGGTCCAATATTTGAATATGTGATTGATAAGGGGTTTGCGAAAGTTGCTGATAGTGATGATGTGTTTACAGCACCAAGCGATTCTACAACAGAGCAGTTGGCAACAGCAGCACATAATAACCATTTTGGTGAAGGGAAATGGTTTTTAGACCCAGATGAAAATGTTTATAAATACATTAGATATGGTGATCAAGCTAAATATCGTGTTGTAGACACAGGACAAGATATGGATGCTTTGGAACAGATTGAATCTGAACAACACTTGTCTGGTGGGCACTGGAATCGTGTGGATGAAATAATGGACGTTGTGACATATGGTAAAAACATAGGAACAGATGATGACGGAAATGATATAGCTTTGCAATATTCTGATTTCGGGCATTTTAATCCGGTGTACAAAACTAAATTGGTTGATTTGATTTCAAAAAGCGAATCTGGTTGGACCGCACATATATCAAAAGACCAAACAGCAGATGTTAACGACTTATTAGAGAAAGAAGATTATCAATTATTTGCAGGTGGTTACGCGATAAAGGGGACGAGTATGGCTGAAGATCGCCCCAGCTTGACCCCAGCTAAGGGCGCAACGTTCAAAGGTATGGCTATTGGTCGTGTTTATACCTCTATCCAGGGAAGTAATAATGATGCCAGAGAGGCACATTTTAGCGACTATCATATAACGGGTGATGGTCATGATATAACAAAGCATTTTGAAACCAAAGGTGCAACGATGACCATAAGTGCAGATGGCAATACACAAACTTTGTGGATGCCGTTTTATAGCGATAATAGCACGACAGATCAATTTTATGATGTCACAATTACACAAACTGGCAATAATGCGCCATCATTTGAGTTTGCCGCAACTGATCCGACTGACATAGCTTCACAATATCAAATACATGATGCGTTTGATAAAAATGAAGATGGTTCATATAAATATGTTCAAGGAGCCAGTTTCCATCCAGGTTATTATGGGGTGAACACCGCATCTGAAGCAGCCGGAACAGCCAGAATTTATTCTGAACACGAATTTAACGATGGTGTCACACGTGAATACGAATTTCAGGCTGCGTATGGTATGAAAAAATAATAATGAATATTAATTTATTTGATTCAGCCTACTATTGTGGGCTGATTTTTTATATATTTTTTTATCTTGTTATAATTTGTAGATGGAACTATCATAGGATAAAAATCACAGGTTATTTATGAAATATTTGTTTTTATCTTTGATATTAATTTTTACACCATTTATGACCACGTTTGCAGAAAAGGCAAATAATGTATCTGATGTGTCTGAAACCAGTGTAGTAAAGGAAAAACAAGTATCAAAAAAATCAACAAAGCCAATAATAAAAAAAGACAAAAAAACCGGTAAAACAGAAATCACCATGACAGCATTGGATGCCGTAAGGGTTGCTGGAAAATTGGTTGAAACTGGTGATTATGAACATGCAATACAAATTTTAACAACATTGCCACGAACAAATATTTTGGCTGTGGAAATAGAACGTTGGTATTTGTTAGCTCAAATAGAGCAACGCAAAGGTAATATTGACGAAGCTATTAAAATTTACCGCAAGATTTTGGATGATCAACCAGATTTATCCAAAATAAGATATGAATTAGCTTTGTGCTATATGGCAAAAGAACGTTGGTATCGGGCAGATTATCATTTACGTTTAGCTATGGCGGGAAAAGACATTCCTGAACAAATTAAACAGCGTATGATGTATTACCGCTATGTTGCGCGTAAAAATAAAAACTGGAATGTGTGGTTCAATTTTGGTGCTGCCCCAGATAATAATGTAAATCAGGCAACAGGTGGTAAAGAATGTATTGGTCCTTATTGGTATTTTGTAAATGGTGCATGTTCTCAAAATCCTGAACCAGAAAAAGCCGTTGGATATAATTTATTATTGGGCGGTAATTATGAATTCAAACTGTCTGATGAACATTGGCGCTGGAAAAATGATGCGAATATTTATACCAATCTTTATAACAAGCCAAAATATGACGACTTGTATTTATCTTCTTCCAGTGGACCACGTTATGTTTGGGAAAATGGTGATGTCTGGTTGGCTGGTATAGTTAGCCGTCGTTGGTATGGCAGTCAAAACCACTGGAACAATTTGGAAAAATATTATTGGGCATATGGTGCCAAGATAGACACCAATTATGACTGGACGCGCAGATTGTCTTCTGGGTTAATGTTGCGTTTTATGGATAATAAATATGATAAATATGGTTTTGCTGATGGTCAAAGTTATATGGTCAGTCCGCGTTTTTCGTATTCTTTTGATTCTACTAAATATATCGTTTTGCGTGGCGGGGTAAACAGGGATACAGCAAAAGAGGACAGGCTTGCAAATTGGCGATATGATGCAGGTGTTGGTTTTGGTGTGGCTTTGCTATGGGGGTTTCATACTTATTTAGAACCGTCTTTTTCATGGGTCAGGTATAATGGTAAACAGTTGGCTGTGAAAGATAAAACTTATGGTTTTTTCCGTGCCAAAGATTTTTTTCAAAGATATTCGTTGTCGATATCGAACAATAATTTTGAAATCTGGGGATTTGTTCCAACTTTGACAATCAGTTATACTGATAAAGATTCTAATATTCATAGCAGAACATACGAAAAGATGACGATTGAATTTACTTTCCAACAAAGATTTTAATGTGTTCTTGAAAAAGATATATTTTGTGATTAAATAGTTTTTATGAAAATAATAGATGCACACAGTCATATTGATTATATAACACATAAATACCAATCTGATGTTGTCGGAACAATTTGTTGCACAACAGATGAATCACAATGGTCAAAATTAATTGATATAATGAATCAAGATAGTAATGTATATGGGGCTTTTGGGGTTCATCCGTGGTTTGTTAATTCTGTCAAAGACGAATTTGAAAAACGTTTTGAACAATTATTAAAAAGTGATACCCAGTTTATGGTTGGTGAAATAGGAATTGATAAAAATAAACCGAATATTGATAAACAGATCGATTTGTTCTCTATTCAATTAAATCTTGCTGTTAAATTGAAACGCACAATATTTTTACATTGTGTAGGTGCTTGGGATAAAGTATTACATATATTAAAACAGTATAAGCAATCTGAATTACCGGTTATTGTTGCGCATGCTTTTAATGGTAATGAAGATATTTTGCAAAAATTATTGGCGTGTAGTAATGTGTTTTTTTCTTTTAATAAAATTGATGTATGCGGCAGAAATTGCTGTATAGAACAAATTCCAAAGACCAGAATATTGATTGAATCTGATGGAAAAACGAAAGTTGTTTTGACACAATTAATTGAAACAATAACAGATATAAAATCTGATGAAACTATGTCAAATGTGATATATGAAAACACGCAAAGGATTATAACTAATGGATAGATTACACAGAATAACTTTGTTGATTGGGAAAAATAGTGTGTCAAAATTACAACAAGCAACGGTCATGGTTGTTGGGTGTGGGGCAGTTGGCTCTTTCGCAATTGAAGCACTGGCACGAAGTGGCATAGGGCATATGGTTTTGGTTGATTCCGATAATGTAGAAGAATCTAATATTAATCGTCAGTTGTTTGCTATGGATTCAACCCTGGGTAAATCAAAGGTAGATGTTGCCAGACAACGTATATATGATATAAATCCAAATAGTATTGTTGATACAGTTAATATGTTTGTTGATGAAAATAATATGCCAAATGTTAAACCCGATTTTGTTATTGATGCAATAGATACCGTACAATCTAAAATTGCATTGTACAAATGGTGTTCTGATAATGCTATTCCGTTTATTTCTAGTATGGGTGCCGCACGTAAAACGGATGTCGCACAAATTAAGATTTCAAATATATCTAAAACATCAGTATGTCCATTAGCATCAAAAATACGTTATTTGATACGTGATTTACAATTGCCAAATTTTCCTGTTGTGTATTCAACTGAAACTGCAGCGATTCAAAACAACGGTGGTCGTGAATTCGGATCAATAATAACAGTGACAGGTATTTTTGGTTTAATGATGGCTGATTTTGTTATTAAAAAATTGATTCAGTAAAACTTTCCTATACAGTATATTTAGCCGTATTAAGATGTATTTCCTATGGATACATGCCTATGTAAATTTGATATGTTGTTTGATAGACTAGCAATGTTGAGATTAATCAGCAACAAAAGGAGAAACTTATGAAAAAATTTATTGCTACTTCGATGGCAGTATTATTAGCAACGCCTGCTTTGGCTGGTGGTTATAATTATGAACAACAACCGACTGATTTGTTAGGTTGGAGTATTTTACCTTATGTCGCATTACGTGGTGGTGCAACATATGGCAATTTGCATTACAAGTTAGATAATGTAAAAGAAGATGTGTCTTTGAATTCTTATCAAATTAGAACAGCTTTGGGTTTAACAATGGAAGATGCAGCACGTTTTGAAATTGAAGGTTCCTTTTTTACAAAGGCATCAAAAAACCAAGATTTTGGGGAACTTAGAGATGTAGATGTGTCAGTCAAAAATATTGAATTGATGGCTAATACTTATATGAATATTGGTCAATTTAAATATGTTCAGCCGTTTGCAGGTTTGGGCGCCGGTTTGGCTTTTGTAGATACAGCTGCACGTGTTGCAGGGATTAAGCACAGCAAAGATTCAACCAAGTTTTCTGCAATGGGAACATTAGGATTGTCAATGCCATTTGGATGTTTTGCGGTTGATGTAGCTGCGCGTTATAATTACGTAGATGTCGCTTCTGGAATGCATAATTTTAGTGGCGATATTGGCGTCCGTTATATGTTCTAGGGTTAAATGTTTATATGTTATTAAAATCCCGTTTGTGCGGGATTTTTTTATTGCCTGAAAAAAATCCTATGTGCTAGCATAACAAGATATGAGAAGGATTTTTGGTATATTTTATTGTTGTGTTATCCAATGGGCAGTTGCTTTAAATGGTGCTTTGTGTGATAGTAGTTTATATATAGACACTAATGTTGATACAAACATCTCTTTAACAGAGAATACTCAATTATGGAATTATGGAACTATAAATGGAACTATTCAAACAAATGGCCATAATTTAGATGTATATAATTTTGGGTATATTGGTGAAAATATTGAAGCCGGCACAGGTTTTGTAAGACAATACGTTACATCTGATAATGCATTAAACAAAGTGTCATTAAACAGCGAAGCTACTTTATATGTTTATATTGATAATCTAAACAATGTTCAATTAACAAATATAAAAAATCTTGGAGAGGCAGAGTTTAATATAACGAATTCTGTTATTGTTATAAATGATTTTGCGGACTGGCAAAATTGGAATCAAAAAGTATTTTTAGATAATACAGATACTTTGATTATTACCAATCCCGATTCTGTACAATCAGGGCAGGTCATTAATCATGTCAAGGGACCAATACGTATAATTGTAAAAGATTTAGATAGAACATACAAAGTTGAATTGTCAAAAGTTGCAGATGTATATTTTATTAATATAACCAGAGAAGTAGATTATATAAAAGATTTAAAAGATGAACGTGGTGTTTTATTGCAGGCTATAAGAAACGCTAATCCAAATGATCGTTTGTTGTTGGCGTTGGATAGGGCAAGCACGCTTGAAGAATTAGAATATATTCTTGCGTCATCGTATCGGTTTAATCCATCTGTATTAATGAAACCAGTTAAGACACTTAATGGTTTTACATTAATGAATATGATGCAATCTGAAAATACGCTATACAGCGGATTATCTGGGGTTTATATTATTGCAGATAAAACAAATGCATATGGTTTGGATATAAACGTTAACGGTAAATATGAAAGTGTACATTTAAGTGCAGGTTTTAGTATAAAGAATTTTGAATACAAAGATGATTTTAATGATTTTGATGGACAGATATATGGGTTTAATCTTAAGGCTAAAACATATTTTGATGATTTTTGGGTCAGGGGACATATTGGTGCCTCTATCGTCAAATTTCATACAGATGATATGTTGTATGATAATAGTATAAAAAATAGTCCAATAGGTTTTTCTGGATATGGGGCAGTAAATCTTGGTTATGATTATCAATTATATAAGGGTTTTATCTTAGCACCTTTTGTTGGAACCTCTTTAGATTTATACAGAATCTTTGATATTAATGATACGGATTATGGTGTTCACGGTGGTAGTAATATAGAATATTCTTTTGTCACAGATAATATCAGGTATGAATATAAAGGAACCAGTGCAATAACTGTTAATGGTGATTTATATGGTGCACTTAATGTTGGTTTTATATCAGAAGTAGATAATGCAGGTGTTTCTATTGGTTTTGATGTGTTAAAGACCAAAGATGAAACAGGGTACAAGATATCTGTTAATGGGAATATCGCTTTTTGATATATTATTTAATCAATTCACCACGCAAGGATGCTTTGTTTGCGTCTGTAATTTTAATTTTCTGCAATGGTGATATCTCGTAGTCTGGTTTATCAACAATACATTGTTGCATATATGGGGTTCGAAAAACCAGATGACGACCAGTTTTATCGTTCCCTTCACACAAACAAATCATTTCAGAACCAATGCAAGACATATTAAATTCGCGTTGATTTTCATTTAATTGGCTGTCTAAACGTTGTAAACGAACAGATTTTATTTGTTCGCTGATTTGGTTGGACATCAAGGAAGCTGCTGTATGCGGACGAGGTGAATATTTAAAAGAATACGAATTTATATATTTTATTTCTTTTGCAATATTCAGGGTTTGTTCAAAATCTTCATTGTTTTCATCTGGAAAACCAACAATAAAATCAGATGATATCTGAATATCATTTCTGACAGATTTAAGTTTTTTAACTATGTTTTTATAGTTGTTTAAATCGTCTGGTCTATTCATCAATTTTAATATACGTGGTGAACCACTTTGAATTGGCATGTTCAAAAATGGTAATAATTTTGGTTCGGTTCCGAACATTTCAATTAAATCGTCTGTCATTTCTGTAGGATAACTGGAAGTAAAACGTATACGCTGAATTTCTGGTAGCTTTGCTGTTTCGCGAATCAAATCAGATAAACGATATAAGCTACCATTTTTATCTGTGTATTTATAACCATTTACGTTTTGACCCAAAAAACAAACCTCAATAGCACCAGTTTTTGCCGCATTTATTGTGTCGTTCATAACATCATCAAATGGACGAGATAATTCGCGACCACGTGTATATGGGACAATGCAATATGTGCAACAATGGTTGCATCCCTCTTGAATTGGTACATATGCTACAGTAGGCGATTTTGTCATGTGTGGTAATTCATCAAACTTTTCCAAGCCACCTAAATCAATGTTTAATAATTTGGTTTCTGGATTATTTATTATCTCTGGCAATTTATGATAACTTTGTGGCCCCAAAACAAAATTTATTTCTGGTATACGGCGGAAAGCATCAGACCCAGATTCACGTGCCACACATCCGACGATGCCCAGCAGGGCAGTTTCCTTTTTTACACGTCTGATACGACCCAATGCAGAGTAAACTTTGTCTGTTGCCTTTGCGCGAACAGCACAAGTATTTAATATTATTAAATCTGCGTCTGCAACATCATCGGTTTGAACCCAATTTTTTGATTCCAGCATAGCGGCAATACGTTGGCTGTCATATACGTTCATTTGACATCCAAACGTTTGAATAAAGAATTTCTGCTGTATAGCCATTTTTTACCCAGCCAATTTTTGTTTTAATAAATCGCTTACCATTGCAGGATTTGCTTGACCATTTGTTGCTTTCATAACATTGCCAACAAAGAAACCAAGCAAACCAACTTTACCGGATTTATATTGTTCAACTTGGGCTGGATTATTTTTGATAACTTCATCAACAGCAGATTCAATTGCACCGGTATCGGTAATTTGTTTCATACCATATTTTTCTGCAATTTCATGAATTGTCCCACGTTCGCCGTCCAGCATTTTAATAAATATTTCTTTGGCTTGTTTACCATTGATTTCTTTTGCCAAAATCATATCAACCAATTCAGTAATATTTTCAGGTGTTATAATACGTGGTGCATCTGGATCTGAGTTTTCTTTGATTTCATTTGTTATATCCATGTTTTCAGGATGTGCAAATAATTCAGAAACCAACCAGTTTGCAACAGGTTTTGCACGTTCTTTCTTACCATCAACAGCTGCATCATACCAATGTGAAATGTCGACAGTTTCTGTTAAACGCGTTGCATCATATTCAGATAAACTATATTCATTTATATATCTTGCACGGGTTGCAGATGGTAATTCTGGCATAGTTTTGCGAACACGTTCTATTTCTTCATCTGTGATTTCCAATTCCAATAAATCTGGGTCAGGAAAATAACGATAATCAAGTGCATTTTCTTTGGTTCTTTCTACACTTGTTGTGCCATCATCTTGATGATACCGCATAGTGTCTTGTGATACTTTTCCGCCATTTTCAAGTA
>CAMZAC010000015.1 GCA_947304085.1 uncultured Alphaproteobacteria bacterium | reverse complement strand
GTTTAAGATTTTTTCAATAATCGGATGCAATTCAACTAAATCGTTTAACTTATCTGCATCTGTTGAACGTTTTTTTCCAGCAGGTAAATTCAATTCATCAAATAATATTGCTGCCAGTTGTTTTGGGCTGGCAATGTTAAATTCGTGCCCTGCAAGTTCATATATTTCAGATTCAAGTTTTGTCAATTGATCGTGAAATACGCCGGATAACTTATTTAATTTGTCGCGATTAACTGCAACCCCATTTTGTTCCATTGCGCACAAAACATGGCATAGTGGTAAATCACAATTTTCATATAATTTGCGTAAATTTGGTTGTGCATCTAATTCTGGCCGCATTAATTTATACAACGCCATACATATAACAGAATCTTCGCCAGAATACTTTGTTGCAATTTCAATTGGCAGAGTTTCAAAATGCTTGTCGCTGTCTTTGATTTTCGCATCAAATAAATCATCAAATTTTATGTTTTGGTGTCCAAGATATTTTTCAGCCAATTCATCCAAACCGTGCCCATGTAAAGAGCCGTGTAAAATATAGGATAACAGCATTGTGTCGTCAAAAGGCTGAATTTGTGTTATGTCCCAACCCTCGTTAGCCAAAATATGCAAATCATATTTCAGATTGTGTGCAACTTTTACAATGTTTGAATTTGTAAATATTGGCCAAAGCTTTTTATAAACCGTATCTATGGATAATTGATTATCAGCGAAAGTATCAACCCCAAATAAATCCATAGATTTTTTTATGTGTCTGATTGGAATATAAGCACCATGTGAATCGTCATACGCCAAAGATAAACCGACAATTTTATCGCTTGTCTGATTCAATCCGGTTGTTTCGGTATCAAAAGCGATAACATTGTGAACGTGCGATAAAAATTCGTCCAATTCAGATTCTGTTGAAATTGTGGTGAATGTTATTTCTGGCAAAATTTGGGTGTCTTTTTTTGTGTGTTCTGGAATTTCTATAACCGGACAAACTGATTTAGAATATTCTGGAACTTGTTCCATCGGTTCAGATTGATTTCCGGGAAAAAGTTTTTCTATTTTTGCAATTAATGCTTTGCTTTCGATTTTTGTTTGAACAAAATTCAAAGCAGATTGTTTGTCAAATCTGAACGGTTTTATAATCAAACCATCCAAATCGACATCGTCTTTCAAAGTGACCAATTGTTTGGAGATATAAGCTTGATTTTTATATTCAATTAATAAATTGCGAATGCGTTCGTTTTTTACAGAATCAATATTTGCGTATAAATTATCCAAATTGCCAAATTGTGAAATTAACTCTGTTGCAGTTTTAGGGCCAATTCCACGAACGCCTGGGACATTATCGGTAGAATCACCCATCAGCGCTTGGACATCGATAACCTGAGACGGTTTAACACCAAATTTTTCAAAAACCTGTGGTTCATGAACTTCGCGCTGTTTCATACCATCATATAAAAACACACAATCAGATACCAGTTGCATCAAATCTTTGTCACTGGTTATTATTCTAGTTCCGTCCTGTTGTAGACCACAGTTTTGTTTTGCAATTGTTGCAATAACATCGTCCGCTTCGACCCCAGGAATACATAGCACAGGAATTCCCATTGCGCGCGCGCCGATTCGAATTATTTCAGATTGTTGAATCAAATCAGTTGGGGTTTCACCACGATTTGCTTTGTATTCAGGATAAATATTTTGACGGAAAGAAATTCTGGATGCATCGAAAACGCAAATCACAGAATCATTTTCTTTGGTGTTTGCGAGTATTGGTAGAATCATATTGAAAAATCCATAGACTGCACCAGTTGGCATACCATCACTGCGTGTCAAAGTGCTGTGCACACCATAATATGCCCGAAACACCAAAGAATTTCCGTCAATCAAAGTGATCATTAATATTTATTCCTTAGAATATAAAGCGAACTTTCAAACGGACATCGTATTGCAATAAATCAGGTGTCACGTTAATATCTGCTGTTTCTACTTTATAAATGTTTGGAACATAAAGTGCGCGACCTTCAATATCAAATTTAATTGGCAAAGCTAAAATATCGATTGTTGCACCCAGCATTGCTTGGTATGCAGTGGCGGAATCTATTTTATATTCAACATTTGTGATTGGTGTGTGTTTTCCGCTGAATGCCAAACCAACACCAGCACCAAAATATGGTTGGATAAGTGTGGACGGAACTTTGAACATAGCGTTTAACATACCTGTATTTGTATGTAAATCAGCTGCTTTCAAATAATTATATTCAGCTTCTAATCTGAATAACGGGATGTCTATGCCAAGGTTTGCACCAAAAATCATAGAAGAATCTGTTTTATTATCGTTGCTGGTAAACAATGTCTGACCGCCGGCACCAACCATGCCACCAACATATAAATCAGCCATCACACCAGCATTTGCAGATGCAGTTCCAGCCAATAAAGTTAAAACAGAAATTAAAGATATTGATTTTATTTTCATATTTTTCTCCTTTATATGATATTATAGTATAAAACAAAGGATGCAACATGCAAGAAAATAAACCTGTTTTAATTGTTGGATTAGGAAATCCAGGGGCAGAATATGAAAATACGCGTCATAATGTTGGTTTTATGGCGATTGATGCACTGTCACCAACAGATGCAATTTGGAAAAAAGAAAAAAATGCTTTGACCACAAAGTGTGAAATAGGGGGGCATAAAGCCATTTTGGCAAAACCACAAACATTTATGAATAATAGTGGAGAATCTGTCTTGCCATTGATGACATTTTATAAAATTCCATTGGAAAATCTGATAGTAATTCATGATGATATGGATATTAAATTGGGCGAAAAGCGTGAAAAAATTGGTGGAACAAGTGCTGGTCATAACGGAATAAAATCAATAGATGCTTTGGTTGGTAAAGAATACAGACGTATCCGTATTGGTATTGGGCATCCTCGTGATTTTGCTTCACCAATAGACCCAGTTGATTGGGTGCTTGGCAAATTTAACACCGAACAACTGAAAACGATTAAAGCGGTTATAAACACAATTCAAATATAAGCGCTTATGGCTAATTTGGATATGTAATCATAAACTTATTTATATCGCTATTTATTTCTGCAGCAGGTCCCATAGCCTCAGGACCGTATGGAACCCAATCTTTTCTAGGTAACAAGGGGTCTGAGATTCCTTTATACTGTATTTCAACAATTGCATTAGCTTGGTTTTTAAAGTTCATTACAGGATAAGCTTTATAGTTGTTCCAGTAGTCGCCTTCGTTATATATGGGGTTATAGTTGGATGAACTATCATATAATACTGCTGGGTTAAAATAATTCCCATATTCATCAACTAATACCCAATAGCCAATATTGCCATCGCCACAATCAATAGATCCATCATCTGCGACCTTTGGGTACACATCTGGTTTTTTTGTAACGCAATACAAATCGATTTTTTTACCTGGGTTATCGCCCGGACAATAATATCTGTTAGTGCCATTACATTGCACAGTTTGAACTTTGATGGCTGTATATATTATGTATTGCAGGTTTTCGATAGTGGCTGGTACACAAATGCGGTTGTTAACATGTTGTTTACAACAATTGCCGAATTTATCTTTTTGTCGGCAGCCGCCAGGACAATAGTTATATAAATTTTCTGAACCTTCTTTGTTGACTTGTATCGCATGATTGTCATCAGTTTGTCCTGTACCGTCTACGGGGATTACCTTTGGCGAACAGGTTTTACAGATGTTTGCTTCTAAGAGATTATTAAAATATGATGCTTGCTTAAATGGAACGTGATTCACTGGACATGATGAGTAGCTACATGCGTATTGATTGGTGTTTTGTGCCAACCATGTTAATAATGAATTAGAAAAATTTTTATTTATTAGATCGCCTTCAGCAGATACGTTGATATTGCAATCACCCCAAATTGCATGTGTGATTAAACATTGTTTGTCATCTGTGGCACATGGTTTATAGTTCGTATTAAAACTATATGGCGGAACAGATATGTGTTCAAAATTTTTTGCCTGGGCAACACAGTCTTCCACTTCTGACCAACATGCATCTCTTTTCAGAATAGAGTGCCGCACATATGAATCAGGATCTTCACATAACGCAAAATTACCGGTTGTTCCGTTGCATTTTTGCATTATGCAAGTTTGTCCAATTGCTGTGCAATTTTCAATGATAGATTCATAAAGTGCATCTGCTTCCAGACCAGTGATTCCGCTGGACCACGTGGTGTCGGTGCCGCCAATAGAATTATCAATCAAAGCAATACATGCATTTTGAATATCTGCACACATTGTATTTGCAGTTGTGTTCGCCATAACACGAAAAGTTGATATCGCGTTCGTATCAAAATCTTCAATGCTGGCAAGAGCATTAGTTTTACACTCGGATACCAATTTTGTACAACTACGTTTTACTTCTTCCAATTTTGCGTTTTGCGCTAATTTGATCTGCGCCAAAGCATCTTCAAGGAAATCTGACCATACGGTATCTGCGATATCTTGGCATTGTTCAGTCGCAGATTCCAAGAACTCTTTTTTAGAATTCAAAAATGTCACAAATTCTTTGTTGTTTGGAACCTTTGACCATTTTATGTCAGTCGATTCAGGGGCAGTTAATAATGTCGTTATGTTGAATAAATTTGCAGATAAAAACGCAGAGCCATCAGATTGATCTATGTATTGACCGGTTATATCCAAACATCTGTAAAGCTTTTCGCCACATACAGCGGAATCTGATAATTTTTCAAGAATTTTGCGTTTACAAGTTAAAATATCATCAGAATTGCGTTGTTGATATGCGTTTAATCGTGCCATATCAAGCAATGCGCCACTTTCATGTATTTTCCCAATTGTATCGTTGTATTTAGAATTATATGCTTTGGCAACAGTGCTGCAATCTTGTTGTATTGCTAACTTGTAACTGTTTTCTGCAACATTTAGTTCATCGTCAGAACATACTTCCCGTGCCATTTCAAGGCAGACAGGTAGTGTCGCATTGTACAATTCCAAACCTGACTTTGCAGTGGTAGCAATCCCAGACAAAGAATCAACAGAATCCCATGCACTTTCCATATCTAAATCTAATGAAATTGCAGATAAATTATTAGATATTTTTGAATCATTGGATTCATTTAATGTTTGTGTTATTTTCTGCAATATTTTTTCAGATTCGGAAGAATCTGTTTTACCAAATGCTATTTCACCTTCGGTTGCAGAATTTATAACCAATGCGTCTTCTTTATCCATACCGACAGTCAATAATCTTTGATTGAAACCAATCATCTTTTCTTCGGCAGTACTTAATTGTTTTTTTATGTCGTCAAAGTCATGTGTTCTGCTTGAACATGCACATCTGCGCAAAGTCGTATCCTTGTTCGCACAGAATTCATCCATACATTCAAAATACACTGTTTTACACTTTGAATAATCCTTGGACTTTATGTTATCTATTTTTTCAATATCCAATTCAGCAACACGGGCAATTTTGGTCTTTCTGTGAGATGTTGCAGCACGGGTCGTAGTTGGTTTTATATTCGTTCTGCGCGATATTGCAGAGCGCGATACTGTGGAAGTCAAAGTATTTGATGTTGGAATGCGTGCACTGACAGTTTTGGCCCGTTGGGTTGGCGCTTCAGAAGAGATAACAGCGGAACGTTGACGAATCGATGGTTGTTGAACAGATGCTGTTCTGGTTTGGACAGATACGTTGGAACGAACATTTTTTGTCACAGATCTAGCGTTTTCTGTGCGACTCTGCTCGGATTTCATAGATGAACCAACAGAACGAGTTGAATTTGTATTTTGTAAAGAAGATTAGCAGAGCCACGTTTTGTAGCGGCCCGAGCGGTTTCCGCATCAACACCAAATGTCGTCTGAATCACAGACAAACCAAGCAATACGGTAAAAAATAGTGTAACCCTTTTCATCCCTTAGGTTAAGGTTAGCAAATTTATGTTTTTCTGGGCAAGTATAAAATTAAATTTTTTTGTATGAATTTACTTTATTCGTTCCGCTTGGGTGACCCACCAGCCAGAACGCATCACAGACGTGAAGAGTGGTGTGGTCGGGGGGAATTGAACCCCCACGGATTTCTCCACAGCATCCTTAGTGCTGTGCGTCTACCAATTTCGCCACGACCACGTTATCAGTCTGAAAACATATTACAAAAATGTTTCCTTTTCAACTATTTTATGTTATAATAATCATTATTAATGAAAGGAAGAAGCAATGAAATCAATGTTTCGTGTGTTGTGTGGCATGTCTGTTATGTCTTTATTTCCGGCGATTGCGGGTGCTGTTGGAACTTATTACAATGGTAATTTATACCAAAATCCACAGCAAAGATATTCGCGTGGTGGATATTATAATTCCTATGGTTATGGCAGTCGTGGAAATGTAGAAAAACAATTAGGAACGCAAAAGTTTGCTAAGAAAAATGCACAACCAGCCCCTGTAAAACAAGGTTTTATATTGGATGCAGGCTTGATACATGAAATGGCTTATTGGGATTTTGGTATGAATAATGCGGGGTCCCATTTACATTATGATGATTTGGCGTGGAATGTATTGGATGTCAAAGGGGTTTATTATTTTGGTGATGATACCAAGATGCAGGTAAAGGCTGGTTTTCGGTATGGAAAACAGTTTGGCGATTCACCTATGATTGATGATGATGTGTCGAATCCGTATTGGCGGATAGAACCATATAACGTCGAAAGTGGTGGTGTCACATATTCAGAATATGTGGTCAGTGGGGCGCCTGCGATATCTGCAGGAACCAGTAAAGACGGCAGTCAAATGGGCTTTAATGTTGCATTTGGGTTAACAGATTTCTTTGCTTTTGGTAAGGTTAAAATGACGCCATCTGTTGGGTATCGTTATTTTAAACATAAATTGCAAACTCAAAATAACAAAGGGCTATCTGTCGAAGTTTTAGATTCGGATAGTTTTCAAAATTGTATTACAGAAAATGGTGAAAAACAATGTAGCCCTTATGTTGGCTTTGTAAATAGTGGAAGGGTTGAGTATTTGGCTGCATTAGAACCTGTCACAGATTCGGTGGGTGATATTATTGGGTATGTTGTGAAGCTTCCAACAAATGGGGGAAACCCGGTTGTTCTGGATTTGGGGGAAACATATTATTATGAACAGCCTGGAACGTCGCATATATACGAAACAGAATGGACGGGGCCTTATTTGGCTTTGGATATGGAATATCAAATTAATAATGATAATTTTATAACCGGTGGGATAGAGTTAGGGTTGCCAGTATACAAATCCAAAGGTGACCAGCCATATCGTTTTGATTGGCAACATCCAACCAGTGTGAAAGATGATGGTGGTTTTGGTGATGCGTATCATTTTGGTGCAAATGCAAATTGGCTGACTGCAATAACAAATTCAACTTATTTGTCTTTGGGTATTACGTATGATTATTACAGGGTTTCTGGCGCAACAACTAATACATATCTAAACGCAGATGCATACGCAAATTACCTTTATTATGGAATTATAGAAGAGGAAGATTATAATTATTATCAGTCTAAAGGATGGGTAATTAAATAGGAAAATGAGGCCAATTCTACTTATAAATCAATGGGTGTTCGCGTTGGACTGAATATAAAGTTCTAGGTTTTGTAATATGTGTTTTGTTTTAAAAAGTTTTTGTGTTGGTTTAACTGTCTGTTTATTGATACCTTTTGTTGCGGGTGCTGCGGTATTAACTGGTTCAACAATAGTGCAACAAACAAGTGATACGGCAGCAAGCGCAAAAAACAAAGCGATGAATGTCGCGATGCGTCAAATATTGACGGATGTTGTATCAAAATATGCGGATACAGATGGTTTAACAGGTTTGTTGAATAATACAAAAGATGCAGATTTGATAAATTTTATCACTTCGTCCAGTGTTGCAAATGAACAAATTTCTGCGACAGGCTATTCTGCAAAAATTACAATGAATTTAGATAACGATGCGCTTAAAAACTGGTTAAAACAAAACGGGGTACAAAATTGGATTCCTGTGGTTGAATCTGGTGAACAATTTATGATTTCTGCTGTTTTGCCGAACGGGGTTATAGATTGGGCCGAATTAAAACGTATTTCTCGTGAAGATGGTATAGAAATCGAAACCAAAACGATAACCGGTAATAATGTTATTGCAAAACTACCTTTGTCTTATCGGACTAAATTTACAATAGCTGTTCGTGATGCTGGGTGGAAATATGCTGATAATGATGGTGTTTTACAAATATGGAAATAATCAAAAAAACAGGGGTATAAAATGAAAAAGTTTATATTGAGCGTATTGGCTCTGTTGCCATTAACTGCTTTTGCAGATGCTTCGCCACAAGAAACAAAATTTAATTTAAATGTTCGGCGAATTGGTTTTGATTGGTCAAATACGTCTATTGGAAATGCAGGCGAATATCAAGATTCTTCTGTTGCTGCTTTAAAGGCGACAAATCAAGAAAACCTTAAAGGTGTTTTTGATGTTGCTTTGGAATATGGGTTTGAGCGCTTTAAATGGGATAATTCTGTTTTTATGGAATATGGAAAACAAACATTGAAACCGTATGGTGGCGAAAAAACGGTTGATGAAAGTGCTGATAAAATATTGCTGTCCACTGATTTAGCATATGCTTGGTTAGATTTTGAAGCTTTTAAATTGGGACCAATTGTGCGTGCACAATATGAAACAGAATTTGCTGGTGATCCGCGTCGTAAAATTATTCGACCAAATGCGGGGTTTGCTTTGTTCGATAACGACATTATTAAAAGTTTATATATCGTAGGTGTGTATGAATATGATTTAACATATGAAAATGAAAAAGTTAACAAGTCTGCGGCTGAGGCTGGATGGCGTTTAGAATACGGTATCCGTGAAGGTGTTAAATTCTCGTCTGATGGGTATTACAGAAAATATTTGTCATATTCTGAATATGTGGACGAAGATTTAAGATATGACTTTGTGGCTAATGTTCGTCTGGATACAAATTTATGGGGCGATTTTACTTTTGGACCTTATGTTCAATACCGTCAAATACATTCAAGATGGGCTGAACACAAAGGCTCTAATACATCTGTTGGTGTGTCGTTCAGTTATATCCATAATTTTGACTTAATGTCCAAAGCAAAAGATAAAGCAGAATAATTGATTGAAAAAAGATTTGATATTGTGTCTGTTTTGTGATAAAATTTCGAAAGAAAAGAAAGGGGTTTTTTCATGCATAAAATATTATTTTTACCTACAATGGTTTCTTTGGTTGGTGTATTTTCCAATGGCGCATTTGGTGCAATAAATATTGGAGGTATGCCTGCACCAACATTGAATACACCAGTATTAAAAA
>CAMZAC010000014.1 GCA_947304085.1 uncultured Alphaproteobacteria bacterium | reverse complement strand
ATTCTGTGTTTGGTGGACGTGTGCGTTGCATGGTTGCAGGTGGTGCGGCAACAAAACCAGAAGTTGAAAACTTTTACAACAAGCTTGGTGTCGCATTTGTTCAAGGGTATGGTATGACAGAAACAGTCGGACCAATCTGTTGTTCTAAACCGGTTAAAAAACGTGTTCCTTTTGCTTTTGGAGCACCTCTTGGGGGCAGTTGCTGTGAAATACGTAACGCTGATGAAAATGGTATCGGCATGTTGTGGGTTCGTGGTGACCAAGTATTCGGTGGTTATATGAATAATGAAGAGGCAAACAAAGAATGTTTTGATAAAAACGGTTTCTTCTGCACAGGGGATATGGTATCTATTGATAAAAACGGAGAATATCATTTTGCTGGACGCAAAAAACAAGTAATAGTTTTAGATTCTGGCAAAAATGTTTATCCAGATGAATTGGAAGCGCTGTTTATGGAAATAGATGGCGTGAAAAACGTTGCTGTATTTGAACACGAAGTCAAAGGTAAAACTGTTGCATACGGTGTGTTTTCTGTTGAAGAAGATATGACGATGGATAAATTAGCAAAAGAAGTAGCAGAAAAGAACAAAAAGGTTGCGTCATATAAATGGGTGACACATTTTGCTATGACGACTGATGATTTGCCGGTGACCAGCACACAAAAAATTAAACATCATGTTGTTCGTCAATGGTTGATTGATGGAAAATATACAAACAGACATGAATAAAGAAATAAAAGGTTAGCACAAAATGAATATGTATCAAAAATTAGAAAATGCAGCAAATCAATGGCCAGAGAATCTTTTCTTGGTTCGCGAAGGGATTACTTATTCTCAATTCCTGTCTCAAGTACGTGCTCGTGCTACAACTTTGCGTGATGCTGGTGTAAAAGAGGGCGATGTTGTTGGGGTGTTGTCTCATAATTTGCCACAGTTCCCGTTGACATTGTTTGCAATATGGTATTTAGGTGGGGTCGTTTTAATGTTAGATACGAATTTGACACCGTTTGAATATGATAATATGGCAGAAATAGCAGGATGTAAATTCGTTTGTGCTGAACCTTCGTTCTTTTATAAAACAAACAAATTTATCTTCTTTGATATAACAAGAAAGGATGGAAATATAGATTACGATTTACGTGCGTTCCCATCTGAATCTACAGATGTGGCAATGATGTCATTTACATCTGGTTCAACGGGGACACCAAAGGTTGTTCCATTAACACATTTTAATTTGATAGAATGTGCAAATTCATTGGAAGATATGTCTGAATATTATCATTCTGGTGATATTATGTATGGTTTTTTGCCACTTTATCATATATTTGGTTTTTCGATTGGTATTTTGGCGACTATACATTTTGGGGGTGGTTTGGTTTTACAGCCAACCATAAACCCAAAATATATTCTGGACGATTTCAAGACTTTCAAGCCACATGTTATACCTGCGGTTCCGCGTATATGGGAATTGTTCCGTAATAAAATCATAGATAATATGAAGATCCAGAAAAAATGGCGGGTTGCTTCGTTCATTTTGAATAACCAAAAAACCTTGCAAGATATGGGATTATCGTTCTTTGTTCGCAAAGTCCAAGAACCATTGCTTGAAATATTTGGTGGTCGTGCCAGATTACTGATTGCTGGTGGGGCTGCTACGAAACCAGAAGTCGAAAACTTTTATGAATCGCTTGGGTTGGCATTTATTCAGGGATATGGTTTAACTGAAACGGTCGGACCAATTTGCATTTCCAAACCAACCAGCAAAAGATTAGCGTATTCTGTTGGTGCGCCAACAACAAATAACGAATGCGAAATTCGTGATAAAGATGAAAATGGTGTTGGTGTTTTGTGGTTGCGTGGGCATCAGGTGTTTGGTGGGTATCTAAATAATCCTGAAGTAAATGCGGAAGTTTTTGATGATCGTGGGTTCTTTAATACTGGCGATATGGTGTTTATGGATAAAAATGGTGAATTGCATTTTGCAGGTCGTAAGAAACAAGTTATCGTTTTAGATTCTGGTAAAAACGTCTATCCAGATGAATTGGAAGCATTATATATGAATATAGATGGTGTGAAGAATGTCGCTGTGTTTGAACACAAAGTCAAAGATAAAACTGTCACATATGCTGTGTTCCAGGTTTCACCAGACATGACAATGGAAAAATTGTCAGCAGCAGTCGCAGAGGCAAATAAAAAAGTCGCATCTTATAAATGGGTGACACACTTTGCGATGACAACGGAAGATTTGCCAACAACCAGTACGCAAAAAGTAAAACATCATGTCGTTCGTCAGAATTTGATAGATGGAAAATATCCGGACAGAAAAGAATAAATTATTTTGTAGATTGTAAAAAAATTCCCACCATCTGTGGGGATTTTTTATGACTTTATTTTCCCAAACATAATCTTGAAAATGTTGCATCGGCGATTTCTGTGGTTGTTATTATGCCTAAGATTTTTCCAATAAAATCTGCTGCGTGGCGAACGTGTTCCGCAAAAATATCATAATTACCGCTGTATTCAATTGTTGCGATATCTAGTTCTTTGATTGCATTATTTAATAATTCGTATGTTCTTTCATTGATCGCAACACGTGATTCCGCGCTACCCATCAATTCGTGCATTTTGTCCTTGATTGCGGTCATCAGTTTATCAAAACCGTCATTTGTTTTAACAGATGTATAGATGACATTTTTATTTGTTTTATTTTTAATTAAATCTGATTTGTTTATAACAGTTATTTCATTTTCGTTTATTTCTTTTGGTATTTCATTATATACATGTATTACCAAATCAGCGTTTTCGATTTCGTTATGGGTTCTTTCAATTCCAATTTTTTCAATCGTATCAGTTGCGTCCCGGATTCCTGCTGTGTCCGATAGATTGACTAGATACCCATCAATTTCGATCTGTTGGGATACAACATCACGTGTTGTGCCGGCAATATCAGAAACTATGGCACGATTAAAACCAACCAATTTATTAAATATAGATGATTTGCCAACGTTGGTTTCGCCAACCAAAACGATATTAAAACCATTACGCAGTGCGCGTGTTCCACGAAATCCATCAACAGCATTTTTCAATTCTGATAAAAGATTTTTTGTTTTATCTATAATTTTTGTGTCAATGTTTTTTGGCAGGTCATCTTCAGCATAATCTAATATAGCCGCTGCATACGCAGATATTTCGATCATTTGATTGCGCCAATTGGTATATATTTTCGAATCGGCACCAGTCATAGAACGCAGGGCAGATTGACGCTGTTTGTCTGTTTGTGCATCAAGCAAGGCAATCAAACCATCAACATCGGTTAAATCCATTTTATTGTTATAAAATGCGCGCCGTGAAAATTCACCACGTTCTGCGATTCTGCATTGGTGTAGACGCAACCAATCAAAGATTTTATTTATAACCGCAGGGGCACCATGTGAATAAATTTCAATAACATCTTCGCCAGTAAAGGAATAGGGTGCATTAAAATAAACAGAAATACAATTATCAATCAAATCACCAGTATCGTCAATAAATCGTGTATAATAAGCATGGCGCGCATTGTGTTCTTTTTTATTTATTATGCGTTCAAATAATGAAGTCAAATCGTTTCCACTGATTCTGATAACAGATACACCGGCTTTGCCGTGTGCGCTGGACAACGCAAAAATTGTTTCGCAATTATTCATTTTTTATTTACCACTTATTTCTTTTAAGGCCATTGGGACCAGTTTGGCAACATCTTTATCTGGGTTATTAGATACCAATTTTTGTGCCATATCAACTATGTCTATACGGTGATACCCCAGTGATTCCAATGCAGCCAATAAATCAGGCAATACCCCAGAATCGTTTCCAAAATCAAAACTAGCACCACCCATTTTGTTCTTTAGTTCAACAATGATTTTTTCAGCGACTTTTTTGCCAACACCTGGCGCAGTAGCGATTGTTTTGGCATCTCCGGTTGCAATCGCAGACATCAATGTTTCTGTTTTTATTGTTGACATGATTGCCAAAGCCACCTTGGGTCCAACACCAGAAACAGTAGTTAATTGATTAAAAAGATTTTGACCTGCGATAGACGAAAAACCAAATAAACGTATAGAATCTTCACGAACAACTGTTTCAACCCATAATGATACAGTTGTCTTTTGAGTCAAGAATTCAGGTGTGTACACCTTGTAGCCGACGCCACCCGTCATTAAAATAACATATCCATCACCAATATAATCAATTACACCTTGCAATTTTCCAATCATTTGTTATCCTTTTAGGGTAATTTTAATCTAATTTAATCAAAAGGTCAAATATGAGTGGACACAGCAAATGGCACAACATCCAACACAAAAAAGGACTGGTTGATGCAGCACGTAGTGGTTTGTTTACAAAACTGGCACGCGAAATAACAATGGCGGCAAAATTGGGTGATAGCAACCCAGATAATAACCCAAGATTGCGTTTGGCAATTTTGCAAGCACGTAAAAATTCTATGCCAAACGATAACATAAAACGTGCAATAGAAAAGGCATCTGGTGCAAATACAGATAACTTTGTTGCTGTTCGTTATGAGGGCTATGGACCAAATGCAGTTCCTGTTATTGTAGAGGCTTTGACAGACAACCCACGCAGAACTGTTCCTGAAATTCGTAATATTTTTGCTAAAAATGGCGGTAATATGGGTGAAGAGGGCTCGGTCGTATTTATGTTTTCACATGTTGGACAAATTATGTATCCAGCCAGTATTGGCAAAAGCGAAGATGAAATGATGGAATTGGTTATGGAAGTTGATGCAGACAATTTGGAATCATCTGAGGAAGGATTTATCATTACAACCAAACCGGATAATTTTATGAATATACAAAAGGCTTTGGCTGATAAGTTGGGCGAACCAGAAAATGCTGAATTGACATGGGTCCCAAATATGCCAATGGATTTAGATGATGAAGCGTATGCAAAAATTGAAAAATTGGTTGATGCGCTGGACGATAATGATGACGTGCAGAAAGTATTTACGGCTGCTGCATAATCATATATTTATTGTTTATTTGTCGTTCTGATTTGTTTTGAAAAACACCGCCTAATTCGGCGGTGTTTTTTGTTTTACTTTGTTCTGTTTTACTGATTTGCAGGTTTTTGATTTGCGGCTGCGTTTTGTCTTTGTTCATATAATGCTGCAAAATCAACAGGTTGCATTGTAAATGCTGGGAAGCCTGATTCAGCCGTCAATCTTGTCACCAATGCACGAACAGATGGGAACAACAATGTTGGAACATCTATCAATAATGTTTTCTTTTTGGCTTCTTCATCTTTTTCTTCGTACTGAACCATGCCTGTATAAGTAGATTCAATCAAGAATATTGTTTTGTCGTCTTTTTCCAATTTAGAATGAACTTTGGTAATCAAATCAACCATAAACAAATTGTTTTCTGAACCTTTGATGTTTATATCAATGTTGATTTCGATTTTTGCCTGACCATTGTCCTGCTTGAAAAATAATTCAGGGACATTTGGGCTTTCAAACGAGATGTCTTTCAAGAATTGTGAAATAATATTAAACTTTGGCATGATTGCTCCTTTTTTTATCCTCGGTTTTATGATAATATAACATTAAGAAATCATTTTTACAAGTGGGGGGAGTAATAAAATGTTATTATTTAGTCAATTTATACGTTTTTTGTCTTTTATAGGCTTGGTTTTTGTTATATCTGGGTGTGATTTGTCATCGCCAACACATGTTGGGGACGATTCTAAAATACCGTCTAATTTGCGTGCTGTGTCATATTCTGCATTGCCTGGTTGGCGTAACGATGATGTTCGTTATGCGTTGCAGGCGTTTCGCAATACGTGCAAAGCAAAAATTCAATATCGTGGTTCGGTTGTGCCAGATTCTGAGTTGTTGCGTGAAAAGTGTAATATGTTGCCAAGTTCTTCTGCTGATGTTGCGACTGTGCGTGCATGGTTTGAATCTAATTTCCAACCGTATCAGGTTTATAATGAAAATGGTGGCAAAACAGGAACTTATACCGGATATTATTCGCCTGTCATAGATGGTTGTCGTCAAAAGACTGCACAATGTAATGAGCCAATTATGGGGGTTCCAATTAATGGTGCTGATTATAAAGGCGTTTCAAAACGCGATATTGTGAACAAGAAAATAGGACGCGTTTTATATTGGGCGAACATAGTTGATGTCCAAAATTTGCAAATTCAGGGCAGTGGTATGTTGAAACTGGAAGATGGCAAAATGGTAAAGTTGAATTTTGCAGCTGTAAACGATATGCCGTTTAAGTCTATTGGGGCTCAATTACAAGCCAAAGGAATCAAACCTGCTGGGGGGTATTCTGCTGATGCGGTGTGGAGTCATTTGAAACAAAACCCAACACTGGCCAAAGAAGTTATTTACAATAACCCAAGATATGTGTATTTTTATGAATCTGAACAAAAGCACGTTGTTGGTAAACTGGGAACACCATTGTCAAAGATACGCAGTGTTGCAATGGATGATTCTTTGTATACATTGGGTTTGCCTGTGTATATTAATACATCGTTGTCTGACGGTAGGGCGTTTAATCGTTTAATGATTGCGCAAGACACAGGTGGCGCAATCAAAGGTTGGATACGTGCAGACATATTCTTTGGATCTGGGGATGAAGCATACAAAGTTGCACATGGTCAGCATGCCCAAGGTCAAATGTTTATACTGATGCCGAAAGAGTATAGTTATGTCAAACCAAGATAAAAAAGTAAATTTTGTAATTCGTAAATCCAGACCTCAAACTTTGGCTTCATCGTTTGGTGGTTTGTTGGATATGTTAGGTGTTCGTGCATCTGATGCAGATTTATCTGAGAATTGGGCAAATGTTGTGGGTAATAAAATTGCAAATATATCAAAGCTTGTTGCAATTAAGAAAGCGCGCGATAATAAATTAAATATTGTCCTGCGCCCTGTGTCACCAGCATTTGCATTGGAATTATCTTATCAGGTTGATGATTGCAGAAAAAAAATAAACAGCTATTATGGATATGATGCAGTTGGAAAAATAACAATACGGAAATAGTATGAAACGAATATTGGGTATAGATCCAGGGCTTTTGCATACAGGTTGGGCAATTATAGATGTTGCAGGGGGTGAACGCAAATATATTGCCAGTGGTGTAATATTACCACCAACAAAAATGTCATTATCTGAAAGGTTGGCTTTTATATTTAATGGTGTATTTGAATTGTGTGAAAATTTTAGGCCAACTGAATGCAGTATAGAAGTTATTTTTGTAAATAAAAATGGTAAGACCACTTTATTATTGGGGCATGCACGTGCTGCAGCGATTACAGCGGTTGCTGTAAAAAATATTCCTGTGTTTGAATATGAACCTAATAAAGTAAAGAAGGCTTTGACATCAATGGGGCATGCAGACAAAGATCAAATTTATAAAATGTTATCTATTTTATTACCAGCTGCACACCCAAAAACATCAGATGAAAGTGATGCAATTGCGATTGCTTTAACACACGCAAATACATCAAGATTTGGATAAATGTAAAAAGGATTTTTATATATATCGTACAGGAAATAAAAATGGCCAGAGAAAAATATCTTGCGGTGAATAGAAATGTGACCGGGTTTTCGTTCGCAAATCTTGGGCTTTTTACTGGTTTCGCCAGTGGTATAGTTAATGCTGTTTATTCGTTGGTTATTTTAGGAATATTTAAAATATTCTTTAGTGAAGAAATGGCTTCTGCTGCGGTTGGCGTTTATGCTGCGGCTTATGCGTTGTTTGCCTGTGTTGTTGCGTTGTTTTCATCAGAAATTTTGCGTTGGTTTACAAAAACGAAATTACTTTATATAACAATGATAGTTCTTGGAACTTGTTATTGTATGATGAGTTTTTCTGTTAAGCCGGAAACGTTCATTATTTTAGATTATGCTGCACAGACCGCTTTGACATTGGTGAGTGTTTTATTACCTTTATTTATTGCTGATTTTTCAAAAAAAGTTGGTATGGAAAAATTAAATGCCAGGTTGCATTTATGGGAAAATGTTGGTGCATTGGTTGCACCTGTATTTGCTATGACCGTTGTTGGTTGGTTTAATGGCAATTACAGAATGCCGTTTTTAGCGGCCGGTATGATTTATTTCTTTGGTTTGTTGTTTTTTAAACATTTTGGTATTGTCCAACAAGATAAAAAATTAAAGGCTGTTAATGTACGCAAAACAATGCGCGCATTAAGAATAACAGCAATTTCATTTTTTAAAAAAACGGGTATGTTAAGAGCTTATATTGTAAACTTTGGTTTTTATGCGTTGCGCTCTATGCGTTTACTTTATGTTCCAATCGTGGTTATTGAAAATGGTTTTACAAATGAAACGTTGGGTATAATTTTATCTGTGGGTATTTTGCCATATATAATAATAGATGTATTTATTGGCAAATGGATAAAAAAGTATGGTGTCAAATTATGGATGGCTTTGGGATTTATTTCTTTCGCGGTTTTTTCTTTGTTTGCTACATTTATTACAGGTAAGCTTTTATTAGTGATATTTGTATTGTGGCAAATATCTGGCGCATTTATGGAATCTGCGCATGATTTGTTGTTTTTTAATGGTGTTCAAAAAAAGGATCAAGCCAAATATTACGGTATTTTTAGAACCAGTGTGAATTTTCCCAGTGTTATCGCACCAATTTTAGGCACTTTGTGCATTACTGTATTTGGTTCAACATCAGCAGTATGGTTAATAACAGCGGTTGCAGGTATTTTATCCACGATTGTTTTATTGTCAAAACGTTAATATAAATACACCTTGCTTTTTAAGAGGTTTCTTTGTAAGATTTCATTACAAAGGAAAGGGGTTGTTGTATGGCAAAGAAAGAAACTGAAAAAGAAACAATATCTGTAAAAAATCCTGCATTAGAATCTGCTTTGGCACAAATTCAAAAACAGTTTGGTAAAGAAGCTATTATGAAAATGGGTGATGGGTCTCAGCAAAATATAGAGGCAATATCATCTGGTTCGTTAGGTTTAGATATTGCTTTGGGAATTGGTGGGTATCCACGTGGAAGAATTGTTGAAATATATGGTCCGGAATCTTCTGGTAAAACAACATTGGCATTGCATGCTGTTGCAGAAGCACAAAAGAAAGGCGGAACATGTGCGTATATTGATGCGGAAAATGCTCTGGATCCATCATATGCTAGGAAATTGGGTGTAGATGTTGCAAATTTGATTATTTCTCAGCCAGATTCTGGTGAACAAGCTTTGGAAATAGCAGATACGTTGATTAAGTCTGGTGCCGTTGATGTTGTTGTTGTAGATTCTGTGGCGGCTTTGGTTCCAAAAGCAGAATTAGAAGGAAATATAGGTGATACTTATATGGGAACAACTGCCAGATTAATGAGTCAGTCTTTGAAAAAGTTGGCGGGCAGTGTTTCGCGTAGTAATACACCTTTGATTTTTATTAATCAAATTCGTATGAAAATAGGTGTTATGTTTGGTAGTCCAGAAACAACATCCGGTGGTAATGCGTTAAAGTTCTATGCGTCTATCCGTTTGGATATACGTAGAACAGGTGCAATCAAGGATAAAGAAAATGTTATTGGTAACGAAACGCGTGTTAAAGTTGTGAAAAATAAAGTTGCGCCACCGTTTAGAACTGTAGCTTTTATAATTA
>CAMZAC010000013.1 GCA_947304085.1 uncultured Alphaproteobacteria bacterium | reverse complement strand
CTGTTGGCTCTGTGCCTTCACATTTGGCATGGTTTCGTTCTATACATGATGATATAAAATTCAGAGATTATAAAAATGTCGAAATTACATTTCCTGTGGTTGCGGATATTGATTTAAGCATAGCAAAATTATATGGCATGATTCATCAAAATGTGTCAGACACTAAAACAGTGCGTGCAGTATTTATAATAGACCCGAAAGGAATAATCAGGACTATTTTATATTACCCACAAACCACGGGTCGTAATATTTCAGAAATATTGAGAATTTTGACAGCATTGCAAATAACTGATGCTCTTGGTGTGTCTACGCCAGCAGATTGGGTGCCTGGATTGCCGGTGATTGAACCAATGCCTCAGACTGTGTCAGATGTAAAAAAACGAATAAACTTGGCTGATAAAAATGAACATGTGCAATCTTGGTATTTGACTTTTCGTGAATTACCCAAGACAAAAATTTATGAAAAATTGTATAAAGGCAAAAAATAAAACCACCCTTTTAGGTGGTTGTGTTTTTACAATTTTGATGTATCAATTATGTATTTACGTGCTTTTATACCGTTGACCATATTTATCGAATCTAATTTACCACCCATTTTTTCGGACGTTCGCCATGCAGGAACATTGTTATCATAGTGGAATACCAACACGCGTTTGATACCTATTTCTTTTGCTTTTTTTAGTGTTTCTAATGTTATGATATTTCCGAACCCACGTCCACGATATTCTGGTAATATATGTGTTCCAATATGACCACCGTTTTTTTCCAATTTCTCATTCAGATAGTGTCTTAAATTACTAACACCTACAGGTATATTATCTACATACATAACGAAAGTTGTACCTGGAACATAACCTTCTGGTAAATTTTTACCCTGTGAATAATTTATTTCTTTTTGGACCCAGTTCGTAAACTCTTCCCGGGACAATCCATGCGCCCGATTGTTTTTGCCGTTTTCTGATGCAGGCAGTTTCTGAAAAAATTCGTATAAAGTATCAGCATCTGATAACTGCAATGGTTTTAATTCTACTTGCATATCCAATCCTTTTTGTGTTATTGCCCATTATATCATATTTTCTGCTGTTATTGAATAAAAAGGACGCTCAGGTTTCCCTGAACGTCCTTTTTTGCGTTATGGCATCAGTCTTGATGGTCCGCGGAACAGGAATGTTGATTCACGGATTGTAGGCAATTCTAATAATTGCTTTATAAATCTTGCGCCACCAAAGCCCCAACCACCATGTGGGGGCATGCCATAGCGGAAACACTCTAAGTACCATTGCAGGCCTTCTTGGTGTAATCCCTTGCCGTGTAATTGTTCACAAAGTTTAGCATAAGATTCTTCGCGTTGGGCACACGTCACAATTTCTACACCTTTGTAAAGCAAGTCGGCAGATACTGATATTTCGTGTCCATGTTTATCTATTGCTTTCTTGTGATAGAACGGACGTGATTCCCATGGCCATTCGGTCACGAATACAAAATCAGAACCGTATTTTTCTTTGACATAATCACCAAGCGCTTTTTCTTCGGCTGTTGTAATGTCTGGTTCTTCAGATGCACAGCCCATTTCACGCAGAATCTCTTTCGCCTCTGCCATCGTGATGCGCGGTATTGGTTTTTTCAACTGGAATTCAGTAATGCCAAAATATTTTTCGATTTCTTTGCCACACGTCTTTTTAATTGATGTCAGCATATATGAAATCGCGCTTTCCAGTTCGTGCATAACTTCTTCGAAACTTTCAATGTATCCCATTTCGGCATCGAAAGATGTGAACTCAGTTGCGTGACGCGTAGTAAAAGATTTATCTGCGCGGAAAGCTGGTGCAACTTCGAATACACGTTCAAGTCCTGATGCAATCGCCATTTGTTTGAATAATTGTGGTGATTGTGCCAAGTATGCAGTTTGACCAAAATATTCCATCTTGAATAATTCGGCCTTGGACTCTGACGGTGTTGCCATAATTTTTGGTGTCTGAATTTCAATGAAGCCTTGTTTAGTCAGGTATTCATGATATCCAGCAGTCATCGCAGATAGTGCGCGCATTATCGTTGCGCCACGTGGACTGCGCAAAGATAAAAAACGCCAATCTTGCGATTTTTCTGGCGTGACTTCGGTGCTGCCTTTTTGTGTGACAGGTATCGGTGTCGCCTCTGCCAAAGATATAATTTCGATTTCAGATGTCTGAATTTCAAATCCAGATTCCGTGCTTTTTGTTTCCACAACTTTACCTGTCACAGATATAACAGATTCTGTTGTGATTTGTTTTACTAAATCAAAAGCGGCCGAACCTTTTTCAATAACACATTGAATTGTTCCGGTTATTTCACGCAGGACAATAAATGCAATACTTGATTGTATACGCAAAGTCTGTGCGTGACCTTTGATTGTTATTGTTTCGCCAATCTTTTGTGGAATTTCGGCGATATGCGTTCTTATCATTGACATTTTAACCTCCTTTGTGTTTCGTTATTTATCTTAATAAGAACACAAGGACGTAAAATATCATGCATATCTTCTTTCAGAATACATGACACAACGTGGTGCCACCTTGTTTCGCGAGCATTGTCGCCAATGCTGCCTTTTCAACTCTCGCTGGATTCGCCATACCATCAAAGAGTCTTTTGCTGTTCTAGTAAGCGCAAATCTCTTTGTCACCGTTCTTCTTCCGCCTCCCCATTGTTAGTGGATTATCGGCTTTCACGTTTCATTATAGGACATTTTTTCCAAATTTCAAGTGATTGTGTTATTTTTTATGCTATAATTATATTTATAGCTTAAAAGGATTTTATATGTCACGAATATGTCAAAGTTGTGCGATGCCTATGGGAAATGAAAGTCTTTTTGGAACAAATAAAGATGGAACACCAAATCCTGATTATTGTATTTATTGTTATAAAAACGGTGAATTCAAAGATAATGTTTCTATGGCGGAATATATTGAAATGATGGTGCCTTTTGCTGATCAGGCACATATGACACCTGAACAAATGCGCGATTATTGCGAAAAGGTTTTTCCGACATTAAAACGGTGGAAAAAATAAAAAATGAATAAAGAAAATAAAATATTAAAAACTTTATATGCCAATGTGGATGCCGTATACAGAGATTTTAATTCTGCACTTATACCAAGTGTGTCGAAAGGTTTTTTTATTGGGGTTCGGACGCCTGTTTTACGTAAAATTGCCAGAGATATGGTTAAATCAGGCGAATATAAAGATTTTATTGATAATTTGCCACACAAATTTTTTGAAGAAAATCAAGTGCATGCTTTTATATTATCTTATATGCGTGACTTTGATATTGTTATTCGTGAAATAGGGCATTTTTTGCCGTATGTCGATAATTGGGCAACGTGCGACCAGTTGTCACCAATAGTTTTCAAATCAAACAAGGGTGTTTTATTAGATTATGTTTATAAATGGCTTAAATCAAACCATACTTATACAGTGCGTTTTGGAATAAAACTTTTAATGCAATATTGGCTGGATGCTGATTTTGATGAAAAGTATGCTGATATTGTTGCGAATATAAAATCAGATGATTATTATGTAAACATGATGCGGGCGTGGTATTTTGCAACTGGGTTGGCTAAACAATATAAACACATTTTGCCGTATTTGCAGAAATTAGATGATTGGACGCGTAAACGTACTATCCAGAAAGCGCTTGAATCGTTTCGTGTATCAGATGAACACAAGAAAGAATTAAGGTTGTTAAAATGAGACTTGATGTTGCTTTGGTAAATGCTGGGTTATTTGAATCGCGGACACGTGCAGCAGACGCAATTAAAAATGGTGCCGTGTTTTATGATAATCAGAAAATTACAAAACCCAGTTTTATTGTTGAAAACATTGACTTACTATCTGTGTGTGGTGATGTCATGCCTTTTGTGTCACGTGGTGGGTTAAAGTTGGAACATGCTTTGACAGAGTTTCATATTGATATGTCTGGGCGAAAAATGGTTGATATCGGTTCATCAACAGGCGGTTTTTGTGATGTCGCGTTAAAACGTGGTGTTGCACATATTGTTGCAGTTGATACAGGCACGGACCAAATGCATAAATCTCTGCGGAATAACACAAAAATAGATTTGCACGAACAGACCGATTTCCGCTATATAGAAGATTCTTTAATCCAAGATGTTGATATTGCAACGATTGATGTTTCTTTTATTTCTGTGACAAAAATATTGGATAAATTGGCGACTTTGCCGAAGTTGCGAGATGTTGTTTGTTTAATTAAACCTCAGTTTGAATGTGGACCAGAATTATCAGCGCGATACCGCGGTGTAATTCGAGACAGGGAAGTGCATAAATCTGTGATTAAAAATGTGATTGATGCCTTTGCAAAACATGGTTTTGCTTGTTGTGGTTTAACAAAATCGCCAATCAGGGGTGGTTCTGGTAATATTGAATATCTGGCACACTTTATGCATGGTAATATGGACACCAATATTGATATTGAAAAGACAGTATCGAACGCGTTTGAGATGCTGTAATTTAGTGGTTGATTATTCAGAATACGGGGTTTATAATATGCGCGTTGCCCTAATAGTCTAGTGGTAAAACACGTCCTTGGTAAGGACGAGTCACAAGTCCGATTCTTGTTTAGGGCACCATCTTTTTTTTCTTACGTTACAGCGAGATTTGTTTTACAGAATTTAAATGATAGAGGTGGCTGATATGATTAAAGATTTTCCATCAGAAATAGCAGGACAAGATTTTAAGTTGGTAAAATTGGCACCAACAGCAGAAAATTTACAAATAATTTTTGATATAATTAATGAAAATCGTGAAGAGTTCAGCCCTTGGTTGGAATGGGTAGATTTTGTACAAAAACCAGAAGATGAAAAATGTGTTTTGGAAAACGACCAAAATCCTGAAAAAGCAGAGTGGTTCATTCAATTCAATAACAAAATTGTTGGCAGAATTGGTTTTGTTTCATTGTCTCGTGCTAATAATCGTGGAGAAATAGGTTATTGGTTGGATAAAAATGCAAGTGGACATGGTATAATGACCAAGGCATTCAGTTTGATCGAAAAACACGCTTTTGAAATTTGGGGATTTAATAGGGTTGAATTAAAAATTGATCCAGAAAATGTTAAATCTTTGGGGGTCGCAAAGCGCTTGGATTATAAACAGGAAGGTATTTTGCGCCAAGAACATTTTATACATGATGTTTATAAAGATTCTGTTTTGTTTTCTAAATTAAAATCAGAATATATGGCAATCCAAGATTAAATCTTGCTTTTGAAATAATTTCGGTATAAAATCTGTCCATTAGTTTTGAAAAGTATCTGTTTTTTATAATGTGTTGATGCGACTGACAACCGTGGAGCATTGTATGAAACACGAAAAGTAATAAGGCAGGGTGGCACCGCGCGAAAAATCTTAGCGCCCCTGTGAGATTTAAGATTGAAATTGGTGCTATACAGCAATTTTTATGGCACCGAAAACAAAAGGTGTTGAAAATGATGTCTTTGAAATCAAAATACAGAACGCATACCTGTGGTGAACTGACAGACAAGAATGTTGGTGAAACTGTCACTTTGTCTGGTTGGGTACATCGTAAACGCGATCATGGTTCTTTGTTGTTTGTAGATTTACGTGATAATTACGGAATTACACAGTGTGTATTTGATGGTGGTGATGAAAATCTGGAAAAAATTCGTCCTGAATCTGTTATTAAAATTACAGGGACTGTGGTTGCCCGTGATAAAGAAGCGATAAACGATAAAATTCCAACTGGACATATTGAAATCAAATCTGGTAAGTGGGAAGTGTTAACAAATTCTGAAGTTTTACCTTTCCAAGTTTTTGGTGATGAAGATACCAGTGAAGAATTACGTTATCAATACAGATTTTTAGATTTGCGTCGTGAAAAACTGCATCACAGTATTTTAATGCGTAACAAAATGATAAAATGGTTGCGTGACAAAATGTGGGATATGGGTTTTTCTGAATTCCAAACACCTTTATTAACCGCAGACAGTCCAGAAGGCGCAAGATGCTTTTTGGTTCCATCACGTTTGCATCATGGTAAATTTTATGCGTTGCCCCAGGCACCACAAATGTTCAAGCAATTATTGCAGGTTGCAGGGTTCGACAGATATTTCCAAATTGCACCTTGTTTTCGCGATGAAGATTTACGCGCAGACAGATTGTTGGAATTTTATCAATTAGATATTGAAATGTCTTTTGTTGATCAGGCTGATATTCAGGCTGTGGGTGAAGCGGTTATTCCAGAATTGGTGCGGACTTTTGCACCAGATGCAAATATTTATCCGGAAATTCCACATATATCTTTTGATGAAGCCATGTTAAAATATGGTTGTGACAAGCCAGATTTGCGTAACCCAATTTTGATATCAGATGTGACGGATATATTCCGTGGTTCTGATTTTGGGATCTTTGCAAATGCAATTGAAAACGGTTCTGTCGTTCGTGCAATACCTGCACCAGACAGTGCAGATAAACCACGTTCTTGGTTTGATAAATTGGGCGAATATGCTGTAAAAGAACTGGGACTTGGTGGACTTGGGTATATTGTTTTTGCAGATGAACCCAAAGGTCCTGTGACAAAAAAGCTTGATGCAGAAAGAATTGCAAAATTGCGCGAAATTGCAGGTGATAATTCATCTTTGTTCTTTGTTTGCGATAATGTTGATAATGCGAATAAAGCCGCTGGTCGTCTGCGTAATAAATTGGGTTCTGACCTTGGGTTAGTTAATGAGCGTGACTTTGCGTTTTGTTGGGTTGATAACTTCCCGTTCTTTGAACCAGATGAAGAACGCGGTGGTGCACCAATGTTTACCCATAATCCGTTTTCTTATCCACTTGCAACACTTGAAGAATTATCAACAAAAGATCCATTTTCTATCAAGGCTGCACAATTTGATATGGTGTTAAATGGTCTTGAAATTTGTAGCGGTGGTTTGCGCAATTATAATCCAGAGGTTATGAAAAAATGTTTTGATATCGCTGGTTATCCGATTGAGGCAGTAGAAAAGAATTTCAGTGCTTTGTATACCGCTTTTAAATATGGTGCGCCACCGCATGGTGGATGTGCGTTTGGAATTGACAGATTGGTTTCTGAAATTTTGGGCGATGGTGAAAGCGTTCGTGAAACCGTTGCGTTCCCTGCAAACCAACGTGGTCAAGATTTATTAATGGGCTCTCCTAATGAAGTTAGTGAACAACAATTAAGGGATGTTCATATACAAATTCGCAAGAAAAATTAAACCTAAACCCTACATTTGTAGGGTTATTTTTTTTATTAGAATTGGTTATGTGATTGTGTGAATACTCGCATATATTCTGGGTCAAAAGACATCATTATTTCGGACAAGGAATATTTACGATTGGTATCATTTATTTTCAAATTTATGGGGGCAGGGCTGCTGGATGTCCCGCGTAAAATTAATTTTAAATCAGCGGACATTTTTTTATCTGTAATTTGAAATGTTCCAAAGATATCAGTATGCCTTAACGCTAATGATATAGGTTTTGTTGTTTGTATATCTCCGTTAACATATGTTCCAATTATGCGCATATTTTTTATTGGTGTTATGCCGTTTTCTAATGCTTTTGCTAAGGCGTATTCTGCGTTCAGGCTTGTAATGTTTTTTGCAGATGCATAAAAATCAGCAAGCCCTAAGCCGTACAATGTTCCACCATCAAAATATAAATCAAAAGTTCCTTTTATATTTTTGATGACATCGTGCGCTATCTTTCCATATGTTTGTAATTTAATTTCAGCTGTGATAGCAGAATTAGAAACATTTAATGGCATATTTGCTGGTAATAGTTTTCTATCAATAACAAATTTATTTAATTGTATATTTGCTGTGTAATTGTTATTTCTTTTTTTGATAGTGGTTAACATATTGCCACGATTTGCATCTGTTATAGAAAATGTTTGATTGTTTGATTTTAGTGAATAAACAAAATTATTATATTTATCGCCATCATAAATTAAAGAATCAGCAGATAAAGAAACATTAAGTCCAAGATCAAAAGGTATAGTAATAGGGGCAACTGTAAAAAACGACAATGCTTCGTAATTATTTAAAAATTCTTGTGATGTAAACGAGTCTAAATTTAATAAATCAGTTTTCAATGTTATTGCTTTTCCAGAGGCAGAACCCGTAAAAGTATGTTGTGCAATTTTTATTTCTAAATTTGATATGTTGCCATTATTATAATTTCCAGATATCGCATATGATAAATCTTTCAATGATTGCAAATCTAACATCGAAAACCATTTTTTAAAATTGTCGCCAATTATATTAAAACTGTCTTTGTTAATTGTTAAAGACCATGTTTTAGATTCTGGGATAAACATCATTGTATCATCTTGCCAGACAAAATTACCGGTTTCTGTTAACATGAAATCTGGCAAAAAATTAAAGTTAATATCCGCCCATTTTAATGTTTTGTTTACAGCATATTCATATTGAACAGAGTGTTTTTTTTCTGTAAATGTTATTGTTCCAGCTGCGTCTGCAAAATGAAAATTTATTATTCCTGTGTTTGCTAGTCTTCGTGCAGATTTTAATAAAAAATCTAAATCAAACAAACTATCATTTGAATATACGGTTGCCATTAAATTATTATTATTTAAGTCGATGTTGCCAGATATGTCATTACCATAAGTAAATGTTTTACATGACCAAACAGTGGGTGTTCCTGTGAACAGACATTTTATTGGTGTATTATTGTCGAACAGCAAAATATTTATGTCGTGTGCACCAGTTGCATCAATAGCGCCTTTTTGAAGAACTAAATCATCTGCAATAATTTTATTTATAGCTATGCTCTTGTTATGTCCAACCGTGTTGATGTACAAATGTTTAAATGTTTTATCCAGGAATTTTATTTTTCCGTATAAATCCATATCGAAGCGTGCATTTGTAAAAATTTCTGGTTTTTTTACACAAAATGACATATCGTAATTTGCGTTGTTTGATTCCAGTTTTATTGTTTTATATCCATCAGAGTCCATTTGTATTGAACCAGTAAGCCCGTTTGCAGATATATTATAAAAATTAAGTCCATACCTACCGTCCCATTGGATATCTGCGGTTATAGGAAAATTTCCTTTGATTCGTGGAGCGTCAAATTCAAACCATTTGTTTATATTTTGTGCAATAATGCTTATGTGTGCAGAAGCACCGCCATCAGGTAATAATTTTCCAGATAGTGTCAATTCATTGTTTTTGTTGGTAATTGTAAAATTATTGTTTATCGATTTTATTTCGTATTTATGTTGGTCTGTGCGAATCAGTGCAGAGACAAAATTTTTAGAAAATTGTCCATTTATAATATCATAACTTTTGTTTAAAAACTTTATTTTTGAATCGTTTATAATAACATCAGAATTCATGTTGAAAGGTGTTATTTTTTGCACTAAAACAGAAGCGCCATTTATGGTTATCGTATCAGAGATTTTTGCATTTTTTATATCAAATATATCAGATAAAGGAATCGAAAAACTTAACGAAGAGATAAATCCATTAGGTGTTGTTATATTGTGGGCAACAATTGTTGTTTTACCAATCAAACTGAAATTTATATTACCATGGATTGTTGCACGAATACCTGTATTAGTAAGAATTGCGTTTTCTATCTTCGGTTTCAAAGAATTCAGATGGATTATTGGTGGTAAAACCAATATGGCCAGTAAAAATAAGCCTGCGACAGTAATCAAAGACCAAATTAATCTGCGTTTATATCTTGGTTTGATAGACATTATTCTCTTTCCTTGTATTTTTATTATAATAGATTATATTAAGTGTTGTGAATAAAAAAATAGTATGAATACAAAGAAAAGTATTTTTTCATTAGAATCTGATTATGCTCCTATGGGGGATCAGCCAACAGCTATATCCGAATTGGTTGCTGGGGTCAAAGCTGGTCGTAAGTCTCAGGTTTTATTAGGGGTGACCGGTTCTGGTAAGACTTTTACTATGGCAAACGTTATTGCTGAATTATCCAGACCAACATTGATTATGGCACCAAACAAGATATTGGCGGCTCAATTATACACAGAA
>CAMZAC010000012.1 GCA_947304085.1 uncultured Alphaproteobacteria bacterium | reverse complement strand
GTTGGTGAAAAAGAAATGAACGACAAAACCGTCACATTGCGTTATTTCGGCAAACAAGAGCAGAAAACAGAATCTTTATCAGATTTTGTTAAATATATGGCTGATGCAATTAAACTGCCATTATAATAAAAACAGGGTGGGGCGATTTGCTCCACCCTTTGAAAATATATAAAGAGCAAGGAAAGAAAATGAAAAAATTAGCAATATTATTGGCATTGTGTTCGGTTGCAGTTGTTGCAGGATGTGCCTGTAATTGTGAGGTTGAACCGATTATTGAAGCAAACCATAAATTGATTATTCCGCCTAATTTTGGAAATATGCCAAAATAATTTTAAAGGTTTTCTTGGTTATAATGTTTTTTTGTGGTATAATACATTTAAAACAAATCGATTTAAATGGGAGAATGCTATGAACAACAACCAAGAAGAAAATTTAGATTTATTAGATTTAGAAGAAGACACAGAAGTTGATTCTTTGCCAGAAGCGATGCCGTTTTCTGCACCACGTCCAAAAAGACCTTGGTTGCTGATGGGGATTGGGCTTGCAACGATTGTTTTGGCAACTTGGATTATAGTTGCGCGTGTAGGAAGTGATTCGGGTTCATCTGTCAGTGTGAATTTAGATGCACCTATTGTTGATAAACTAGATGTTCTAGCAGCACCAGCACCAAATTTGAACGCATCCGCCAAAAAAGCGGAAGTTGCGCCAAAACCAGATAATGCTATTAAACCTGTGGAAACGGACGGTAATCCGATTCGGGTTGTAGAAGATAGAAAGGAAGTGACATTTAATCCTGATAAAGTTGATGCTAAGAAAAATGTTAAAGTAGCTGCGCCTGCTAAGAAAACTGTTGCGCCAGCAAAGAAAACAACTGTGGCATCAACAACGGGAAGTATTTATGTTCAATTTGGTTCGTATAGCACTCGTGCTTTGGCACAAGCTGCAGAACAAAAATTGCGTAAAGGACATCAGAGTTTGTTTAATGGTAAACAGTTTGTTATATTGGCTGCAGAAGTTAATGGCAAGACAATATACATATTGCGTGTCCCGTTCTTGACAGCAAATGAAGCAAATGGATTCTGCCGTAATGCAAAATCTGATGGTTTAGACTGCTATGTTGCAAAATAATAACAAAGGGTGATAAATATGAGATTCGGTATTTGGGAAATAGTTTTAATATTAATATTAGTGCTGTTGTTGTTTGGGGCAGCTAAGTTTCCAGCGATGATGAAAAATTTGGCCAGTGGTGTTAAAGAATTTAAGAAAGAAATCAAAGACGATAGTGTTAAAAAAGGTGATAAGAAACCAACAAAAGCTGGTAAGAAATAAAAAAAAAACCGCCTTTTGGCGGTTTTTCATTTGTTTATTTTTTATTTTGTTCTAATTCTTCTTGCTCTTCTACTGTTTTTGTAGCCAAAGGGCGCACTAGTAAGCGCTGTAAACCAATTTCTTCCCCGGATACATCACTATAGCCATACGTACCGTTTTCAATACGTTCTAATGCAGCATCGATTTTTTTTAATAAATTTGCGCTGCGTTCAGACATACGTAAGTCCATCGCTATTTCTTGTTCCAGTGTGGCTTGATCATGTTCGTCACCGACACCAGCATTTTCGGTTCTATCAACAATTCGAACATCATTTAATATATCTTTGTGGTCATCTGCCAACTTTTCGCGTCTTGCTGATAATAATTGGTAAAAATATGCCAAATGTTCAGGACACATGTATGGTTCTGATTTTTTAGGAACATATTTTGGAGGCAATACTATATTTTTGAAGTTTTTTGTTGCCATATCAGGACTCCTTTAATTCTTTAATCCATAACATCAGGGTTTCTTTGTCCATTAACCCTGTACGAGCCTCTCTCAATTCTCCATCTTTAAAAGCCAAAACACTTGGAATGCTTCGTATGCCAAACTTCGCAGGTATGCGTCTGTTTGTTTCATCAATTTCAAATTTTACAAAATTCACATCTGTTTCAATTTCAGATACGGATTCAAATATTGGTCCAAACATTTGACATGGACCACACCAAGACGCCCAAAAATCTACCAATGTTAAACCATTGGCTATCATTGAATCAAAAGTATTGTCATCTGCATGTTTCAAAGCCATATTTTTCTCCTTATGTTTTGTTGCAATCAAGTTTAAGAGTATTATAATCATAGCAAAAAGCAAGAGAAAAACCACATGAAAAAAATCGTTTATATGGATGCAGCTGCTAGTTGGTTAAAAAATCAATCGGTAATAGAATCAGAGGTTGGTTTTCTGGCGAATTTTTATGCTAATGCAGGGCGTGGGGTGTGCGAAAGGGCTGCAAATGTTGACAAAACAATCGCGGACGTTCGTCAAAATGTTGCTGAATTTATTGGTACAAAGCCTGCAAACATAGTTTTTACATTTGGGGCGACAGACAGTTTGAATCGTATTGTGAATATTATACAAAATACAGAACCATTTAAAAATAGTAAACCGGTTGTGGCTGTTTCTGATTTGGATCATCATAGTGCAAGATTGCCGTGGCAAGCATTATCAAATGCTGGTGGTTGCGAAATTGTAGTTTGTCCATTGGATAATAATTTGAATATAGATTTAACGCGTATACCTAAATGTGATGTTTTTGTAATAACATCAATGTCTAATGTTTTAGGTGTTGCGCAAGATGTAGAATCAATTATTCGTATTGCGCGTCAAAAAAATCCGAACGTTATAACAATTGTGGATGCAGCACAATTAGTGGCCCATAACAAATTAGATGTTTCAAAAATGGGATGTGATTTTTTGGTTTTTTCGGGACATAAAATTGGTGCGGATACAGGCGTTGGTATAATGTATATTCGTAATCCAGAAAATTTTAATCCAGATAAATTTGGTGGCGGTATGGTGAACAGGCTTCCAGGAATTTGCTCAGATTCAGCACAATTCTGAAAAATTGGTATTAAATAAATCACCAGAAAAATTTGAAGCTGGAACATTACCTTTGACACAAATTATTGGTTTAGGTAAAGCAATAGAGCAATTATCAAATTGGTATAATTCATCAAATTTAATTAATTACATGTATGATGAATTATTAAAAATGCCAAATATAAAAATATTAACGCAGCCAAATGCGAGCATATTAAGTTTTGTTGTTAAAAATATGCATGTATTAGATTTTGGTATTATGATCGGCGCGCATAATATTTGTCTTCGTGTTGGTAATATGTGTGCAAGTTGGATACATAAAAAATTAGGATTAGATGGCAGTATTCGCATATCTGTGGGACCGTGGAATACCAAGGAAGAAGCAGATTATGTTATTGAAACAATTCGTAAAATGGTGAAATAAAATGTCTGTGGCGCGTGATGATATTATTAATGAGATAAAAAAAGTATATGATCCAGAAATACCTGTGAATATTTGGGATTTGGGTTTAATATATGATATTATAATAAATAAAGACAGCATTGTGGTTGAAATGACTTTTACCAGTCCAACATGCCCAATGATGGAAGACATTTTAGAACAGGTTAAAACAAATATTGAAACGGTTTCTGATGGAACACCAGTAAAGATAAATTTGGTATGGGAGCCTGCGTGGGATATATCGCGTATGTCCGAGTCTGCACGTATAGAATTAGATTTAACAGAGCAAGGATGGTAGAGAATGACTTATGAACAAATAAAACAATCTTTGTTATTAATTCAAAATCCCATAGATAAGTTAGATATGGTTATGGATTTGGGTAAGAATTTGCTAAAAGTTCCAGATTCTGCTGTATGCACAGAAATTTTAGGTTGTACATCTTTTGTTCAATTGTGTCAGTTTGGTGATAAATTTTATGGAACTGCCGATTCGGCAATGGTGCGCGGAATACTCGCGATAATTTTAGCTATGATTGAAGGAAAAAGTATAAAAGAAATAAAACAGATGGATATAATGGCAGAATTTCAAACTTTGGATTTGAATTTTGGGGCAGCAAGATTAAATGGTATTCAATCTATGATTAATTTTTTTAGTAATTTGTGATAAAATACACACAAAAGGAAGGAATACTTTATGCGTGATGATGAAAAAATGTTTAATTTGGGACTTTGTATGTTATCAGGCGTCGTGTGTTTAATTGTGTTTTTGCAGGTGTGTTATCGTGTGCAAAATAAAAGCTTGGAGTATGTGCGCAGAACAATGGATGATACGAAATATGAAATGGCTGTGGCAGAAACCAAATTTTCTAATTTATCTTCCGGGGATTCTTTGCGTAGTTCTGTCGTTGGTATGCACCCGAATGCAACGACAGTTTCTTATAGTAAAACAATTCATATAAATGATATACCGATGGCGGAAAAATGAAATTTAACATAGGTAAAGATATTTTGCCACATGAATACAAAGGGACTGTATACAATAACGACAGTGTAGGGCGTTTACGTTTTCTTCGTAGTGCATTTATTATTGTTTTTTCGATTTTTATTATAAGGACTTTGCAGTTAGGGTTGCAACGCAATTATGTTCAATATAATGGGGTAAAAAAACAAGAAATTGCGTGGCGTGCTGACATTGTAGATCGAAATGGTGTGGTGTTGGCGAAAAGTGTAAAATCTGGAAATATCAAATTATATCCACCAAAAGTTAAAGAAGAAGATATAAATGAGGTTGCACATATAATTCATGATATTGCCCCAATGGATTACAGTATAAGTGATGCCTTGGGTTTAATTCGTTCTGGAAAAAGGGGGATTTACATAAAGAAAAACGCCAATGAAGATCAGATAAAGAAAATAAAGGAAGCTAGATACGATTGTTTTGAAATAGAACAATTTACAACGCGTCGTTATCCACAACGAAATGTTTTCGCGCATGTTATCGGCTTTGCTGGTAAAGATAAAGGCCTAGAAGGACTAGAGGCAGTTTATGATAAATATCTGCAAGAAAACAAAGATCCATTGAGAATATCTATAGATTCTCGTGTTCAAAATATTTTTTATACACAATTAAGCATAGCTATGGATAAATATCATGCAAAATCTGCTTTGGGTATGTTGATGAATTCTACTACGGGTGAAATGATGGCCATGGTTCAATTGCCGGATTTTGATCCAAACAATATTAATTCTGCGCCTGTTCAAAATCGTCGGTTTAAATTATTACGGGATAATTTTACTATGGGGTCCGTGTTTAAAATATTTAATACGGTTTTGGCATATGAAAATAATTTGCAGGACAAAGAATACAAAGTCAATGAACCGCTCATGATTTATGACAAGTTTGGTCGTCCTGCGATGAAAAGTCCAATCGATGATGTTTCAAGTTTTAAACGCGATGTTATAAAGAAAAAAGGGATAACCAAATTAAAAGCGCCAGATATTATGTTATATTCTTGTAATGTTGGCAGTGCAAGGCTTGCGTTAGATTTGCCAGATAATGCACAAAAAGAATTTTTTACTAAATTGAATTTTGATAAATCTTTAAATTTAGAATTTGGAAAAACAGAAAATACTTTGATGCATAAGGTTTGGGGTCCTACAGAAAAGGCTACAGCCGGATTTGGACACGGAATTGCTGTGACACCTATGCATTTGCTGTTGGCGGTTAATGCTGTCACAAATGGTGGTTTTTATATTTATCCAACTTTGTTAAAGCGTAATATTGGTGCGATACGCGCAGAACGTATTATAGATTCTTATATATCTGAAAACATACGTCGAATTATGTTTCAGATTGCAGAACAAACTACTGCTAAACGGGCGCGTGTCAAAGGGGTTGAGATTGGTGGAAAAACAGGAACTGCAGAAAAACATGTTAACGGTCGTATTGACAAGACAAAAAACGTTGCTGTTTTTGCAGGAATATTTCCTGTGTCTGCGCCACAATATGTAATATTAATTATGTTGGATGAACCACAGGCAACAAAAGAAACTGGTGGGTGGCGAACATCTTCTTTAAATGCTGTGCCAACGGCTGGTGCAATACTTGATGGAATCATGCCATTGCTATTTTAATTTTTTTAGATTATAATAATACTGATAATAAGAAAAAAAGAGTGAAGTGTGAGAAAGATAGTAGAAAAATCCATGCTGGGTAAGGTGTGGACTGTATCAGATGATTATTATGATAAAACCAATTCAAATGATGCACAAGCACTGATAAAACATATTTTGCAGTCACGTGGTATTACGGGCGCAGATAATATTGAGAAGTTTTTAAATCCCTCTATTAAAGAATATATGCCGGATCCCTTTGTATTGCGAGATATGGATGTTGCAGTGAATGTTATCGCAGATGCGATTTGTGCGCACGATAAGATTGCTATATATGGTGATTATGATGTTGACGGTATAACCTCAACAGCCATTTTTGTAAAATATCTTAAATCTTTTGGTTGTGATGTATCTTGGTATTTGCCGACACGCGAAGGAGAAGGGTATGGCTTGAATAAAACAGCTATAGATAAAATTGTCGCGAGTGGTGTTAAATTATTAATCACGGTTGATTGTGGTATAAGCGGTATTGCCGAAGTAAAACATGCAAAAGAACAGGGAATAAAAGTTATTGTGACAGACCATCATTCGCCAGATGTAGAATTGCCAAACGCAAATGCTGTTGTAAATCCTAAACGTGCAGATGATAATTCTGGATTAAGTTTTTTGGCAGGGGTTGGGGTTGCTTTTTTGACATTGGTTGCATTAAATCGTGAATTAAAAAACAGAAGATTTTTTGAAGATGGTAAAAATCAGATTAATTTGTTAAACTACATGGATTTGGTGGCGTTGGGAACAATTTGCGATACGATGCCTTTGGTTGGGTTGAATCGTGCTTTTGTCGCTACTGGATTGAAAGTTATGGGTTTGCAACAAAATCTGGGGCTGAAGACCTTGATGGGGTTAGCAGGCATAAAGCGTCCATCTGTTTATGCGGTGGGCTTTGCGCTGGGACCACGATTAAATGCAGCAGGTAGATTAGATTCTGCAGAACCTGCATTGGAATTATTGTTGACCGATAATCCATTAATAGCAAATGATTTGGCAAACAAATTGCATCTTATGAATCAGGATAGAATAAATATTCAAAACTCTATTATGATTGATGCAATAGACAAAGTTGATAATTGCCATCAGGATGGCAAGTGCAGTCTATTTGTGTGTGGAGATAATTGGCACGGTGGGGTTATGGGGATAATCGCTGGTCGATTAAAAGATAAATATAATTTACCGACATGTGTTGCAACACGCAGTGATGGTATAATAAATGGTTCTGGTCGTTCAATACCAGAGGTTGATCTTGGTAAAATAATTCATGATGCATTAGCTGCTGGTATTTTGTCAGAGGGTGGTGGTCATGCAGCGGCAGCAGGTTTTACTTTGGAATCAAATAAAGAACAAGAGTTTTGCGATTTTCTTGAAAAGGCAGTATCAGAACAATTAAACGGCGTTTGTCCAATGCCAGAGATATTTGTTGACGCAGAATTGGATGCAGCGGGTGCAAATATGCATTTAGTTGAGAAGTTGGCAGAATTAGCACCGTTTGGGCAGTGTAATCCAGAACCAACATTGGTATTGCGTGGCGCAATTTTAAAATTTGCCACAGTTATGGGTAATGGTGCACATTTACGCGGTGTAGTAAAAACAAGTGACGGAGGTCAATTGTCTTTTGTTGGGTTCAATTTAGTTGGAACCCCAGTAGGTGATTTTTTACTGGACGAAACCAATACAAACACTAAAATAATAATGTTGGGCAAGTTAAAAGAAAATGAATATAATGGGCGAGTAAGCGCTCAATTTACATTAGAAGATATGACACTATGAATGAACAAATAGAACTTTTAATAGATAAAATCAAAAATGCTAAATCAATCGCTATATCAGGACATAAAAATCCAGATGGTGATTCATTGTGTTCTGCATTGGCTTTGATGAAAATTATAGAGTTGAATTTTAACAAGACCGCAACCGTTATTTATGATGGCAATATACCAAAAGAATTAGATAATGTTCCGTTGCGCAATCAGATGTGTTTTCATGCACATATCCCGGAAAGTAAAAAATATGATTTATATATATTGGTAGATTATGGAACCCGTATTCATCTTGGTGGTGCGGAACGACTTGTTAACAGTGCAGATTTTGTAATTGAATTTGATCATCATTTTAATGAAGATGTGGTCGGCGCTTTGTGCTTTGGTAATTCAGATAAAGATGCTGCCGCCCAGGTTGTGTATGAAGTTGCTAAAAACGCAAAGCTTAAATTTAATCAAGACATTATAGATCTTATAACTTTGGGAATAATTACGGATACAGGTAATTTCAAATTTGTTCATAGCGGAGAAGTGTTGCGAGATGCTGCAGAATTGGTAGATTTGGGTGCAGATATGCCACATCTGGTAAATCTGTTGGACAATAAAAGTAAAAAAACAGTGTTAGTAGAATCGGAAACTGTTTCAAAAGCAGAGTTTTATATGCGTGGACGTTTAGCAATCGCGACAATTAGACAACCTGATTATAAAAAACTGGATGGACGTGGCAGTTTGGTATTGTGGTTGTTGGGCCAAATTCACGGTGTTGAATATGTTGTCTTGCTAAAAGAACAAAAAGAAAATCAGGTTGGTATTTCTATTCGCAGCAGAAACAAACCAATAAATAATATTGCAGAAGCATTAGGTGGTGGTGGTCATTCGTGTGCTGCTGGGGCGGTTTTAATGGAAAACCTAGAATCAGTAAAAGAAAAAGTGTTAAACGCATTTAAGGGGATGTAGTATGAAAAAAATATTTGTAATATTATTTGGATTGTTTGTTAGTTTTTCTGTAAATGCGGCGATTGATAAGACATTAATTCAAAAAGCAGAAAAATATTTAAATTCAATCGGGGGACTTCAGGGTGCTTTTACACAAGTTGCAAATGGTAAAACAGAACAGGGGGTGTTTTCTATGTTGCGTCCTGGTCGTGTTCGTTTAGATTATAATAATGCACCGATTCAATTGATTGCTGATGGTAAAGATTTGTATTTTTATGATAAATCTCTGGATCAGATAACGACTGTTCCATTGACCAGTACACCAGCAGGAATTTTAGTGCGAAAAAAAATAGATTTGCAGAACGCAGATATAAATGTGTCAGAAACAACCAGTGATAAAGATGTTTTCACTTTGAAAATGAATTTGCGTAATCAGGAAGGGTTGGGGTATATGTCTGTTGTGTTTAATAAAGCGCCTGTAAAATTAAATTCTTGGTCTGTTGTTGATGCAACTGGTAATCAGACAGATGTTATGTTTAGCAATTTGAAATCAAAATCAGATTTTGGAAAAAATTATTTTCAACTATCTCGTCATAAAACGGTAAGTACAAATGACAATGATGACTTTTATGATTAAAAATATACAGATATGTTAGGAATCAGTTGGACTGAATTTTTAGTGATTATTTTGGTTGCAATTTGTGTTGTGCCTGTTAAAAATTGGCCAGAAATAGCAAGGTTTTTTGGGCGCGTGTTTAAATGGATTCGAAATTTAGTTTGGAAAATTACGGATATATCAGAACAAATTCAACAACGAATAGATTTAGAAAAACCCATAGATGATTTAATTGAAAATGCAACAAATGATATGTTTGCTGGTATAAAGCCGATTAAACAAAAAAAGTCTGTTAAAACGGTAAAGAAAAAATGAAAATGACATTAATGCAACATTTTGCGGAATTGCGACGCAGAATATTATGGACTGCATTGGTGTTTGTTTTTTCTTTTGCATTTGGTTGGATTGTTGCGCCGTATGTGGAATTATTTTTGGTTGAACCGTTGACTAGTGTTTGGGGTGATGCAACTTTGATTTATACTAAATTAACAGACGGCTTGATGATAAAATTTTCGTTATCTACATTGATTGCGCTTGTTATAACAATACCTGTTTTAATGTGGCATATATGGGCATATGTTGCACCTGGATTACATAAAAACGAAAAACAATTATTGTTGCCTATATTTTTAATATCCCCAATATTATTTGTGTGTGGCGCAGCGTTTGCATTTTATGTTTTGTTTCCATTTGTTTTCAAGTTTTTTCTGGATATCAGTGCAACTACTGATGTGCCCACGGTG
>CAMZAC010000011.1 GCA_947304085.1 uncultured Alphaproteobacteria bacterium | reverse complement strand
AATGTCTTGGCAAATGGTTTAGGCGCATCAAAATTTAAAATAGATGCAAGTAATAGAAGTAAATTTGCGCTTACAGATGAATTAAAAGAAGATATTAAAGCATATGATGAAGCAACAAAAAATTTTAATGTTGCAAATGAAATAATAATGAACTTGTTCAATAGCAAAGGTAAATCTGGGCGAAAAATAACTAGAGTCAACATTTCTTCATTACGTAGTAGCTTACCAGCAGACCCAGCAAATTATTCTGATAACGATAAAACACTTGCAGAAGACATACAACAGTTTGAAGAGGCTGACAAGATTTGTATTGATGCCAACAAAATACATATAGATTTGTTGAATAAAAAAGGCAAATCCGGACAAGAAATATCCCAGCAAGCCCGTTCTTCAATGCCAAAAGATATTGACGCATTTGAAAAAGATCTTAAAAGATATGACGAATTGATGGTTTATAAAAACGGTTCTGCGGAAGACAAACAAAACCAATGGCGCGAAAAACATTCTGATAAATACAAAGAGTTGATTGCCTATTGGGATATGTTGGATACATTTACCAAAACACATTGGTTCAGATTAGGCAGTATCAAAGTCAAACGCGAAGAATTTTTGGCTAAGTATGAAGAAGGTGAAAGTAAAGCACAAGAAGCAGCTACAAAATTCGCGCTGGCCTATGATTTGCGTTCAGCATAATCTTGATTTTTTATCCAATTTGTGATATAATAGTCATTAATCAGGGTGCCGTATTAAGCGGCACCTTGTTTTTTGTTTATTAACAATCTTATTTTCAAACAAAAGGATTTTTATGACACGTATATTACAAGTGCGTCGCGGTTCTGCTGCGCAACACGATAACTTTACCGGTCTTAACGGTGAAATAACTTTTGATTCAACAAATAAAACTTTGCGCGTGCATGACGGAGAAACTCTGGGAGGTATCGCTTTGGCACGCAAAGACGAAATCACACAAAGCAATTTTGATATAAATTCTGTATCCGCAAGTTTTTGGACAAATTTGTTTTCAACATATCAAAATGCCTGCATAAATTCAGAAGCCAGTTCTTTAATTCCTGTTTCAAATGCAACTGTTATTGATTATACATTTGAAACAAATTCAACCCCCATTATCGCAGATATTGTGCTGGTTTGCCAATCACCCGAAGCAGGATACAGTATTAATGACGAAGTGCGTGCTTTTGGTATTGGAAACTATGCATATCCACATGTAAATACTTATCTATCTGGCAGCGCTTTGCATGCACGTTTATTCGTTGGCGAACAAAACTTTTGGATATTTCATAAAACAGATGGAACACCGGTAAACATAACCAATGAAAACTGGAAAATAAAAATCACAGTTTACTATTGAAACACATAAAATGATTTGCTATTCTTTTGGCGTAAAAATAGAAATTTTATAAACAAAAGGATAAAATCATGTATATACTTGCCTTGAATTGTGGATCTTCATCCCTGAAATATCAAGTTTTTGACGCAGACACTAAAAAAGTTGTCGTTGGCGGTTTGGTAGAAAAAATCGGATTGCCAGATTCTTCTATCACTCAAAAATATCCTGACGGACACAAAGACAGAAAAGAAGTTATTATGAACGACCACAAAGGTGCGCTGAACGTTGTTGTTGGTATGTTGAATGATGCATCCGTTGATATATCTGAAATTCGTGGCGTTGGTCATCGCGTTGTGTTGGGTGGTGATAAATTTAATTCTTCTGTAGAAATCAATGATGAAGTTATCAAAAACATCAAAGAATTATCAGATATTGCGCCATTGCATAACCCTGCTGCATTGACTGGTATAGTTGCCGCACAACAACTGATTCCAAACGCTAAACAGGTCGCAGTATTTGATACAGCTTTCTATTACACAATGCCTGAAACATCTTTCAGATATGCAATTCCAGAAGCATGGTATAAAAACCTGCAAGTTCGCAGATACGGCTATCATGGAACATCACATTTGTATGTTTCTAAACGCGCAGCTGCATTACTCGGCAAACCTGCTGACCAATGCAATTTGATTACATTACATATCGGTTCTGGCGCGTCTGCTGCGGCAATCCGTAATGGCGTAGCTGTTGACACATCGCTTGGTATGACACCTGTTGCGGGTTTAATTATGGGAACACGTTGTGGTGATTTGGATGCTGGTGTTGTTTTATACGTAATGCAAAAACTTGGTTTGACACCTGAACAAATGCAAAAACATTTGAACAAAGATTCTGGTTTAATGGGTATTACAAAATGTTTTTCAGATCGTCGCGATGTCGAAGCAAATAAAGAATCAAATACAGATTGTCGTTTGGCTATTGATATGGAAGCGCACACCGTTCGTAAATATATTGGTGCATTTATGGCAGAACTTGGTCATGTCGATGCAATTGTATTTACTGCTGGTGTGGGTGAAAACGATGCTTACTTGCGTTCTCAATACTGCAAAGGTTTGGAAGGTTTGGGCATCAAATTGGACCCAAAGAAAAACGAAGAATCTGTTGCACGCAAAGGTGTTGATGAAGCAATTATCAGCACAGATGATAGTCCCGTGAAAATTATGATGATTGCTACAAACGAAGAATTAGTCATCGTAGAAGATACTTTGGCAATTATGAACGGAACATATAATCCAAATCATTTGAAAATGGCTTATTCTTTTGCACAGCAAAAAACAAAATAATTTGTAGGGTGTACAAATTTGACTGGCGGGAAACCGCCAGTTTTTTATTGAATCGCCAACTGTTTTTTTGATAAAATCAAAGTATGGATAAAGAAATCTTGGACTTTTTCAATACAGATTTACAATTTATACACGGTGTAGGACCTGTTTTGGCATCAAAGTTTAATGATGTTCTGGATGGGCGACGAGTGCTAGATTTCTTGCTACATGCCCCCTCTTACGTTCGACCACGCGAAATACTGGATTCTGTGACCAACGCGCAAACTGGTGACACTATTACGATTTCTTTGTTGGTAAAGTCGCATAAACGTGGTGGCGTATTTCGTGGTCGCCGTCGACCAACCCAAATTGTATGCGCTGATAAATTTGCGGCACCTGTGACGATACAATTTTTCAATGTGAATTATCTTGATTATTGGACTGAAAAATTACCAATCGGTCAATGGCGAATTATCAGTGGCAAACTTGATTTTTCACATAATGGTGGCGCAATTATCAATCATCCTGAATTTATTGAAACACCTGAAAATGCGTATAAAATACCAAAACATCAAGCGATTTATCCATCTGGCGAAGGCTTGTCACAAAAAACTTTTTCCAATATTCGTGACCAAATTTTTAATATGATTCACGAACGTATTGCCACACAAAAGTTCAGCGACCGAATGATTGAATTTATTGACGCTTTGGAACATGTACATTATCCAGAAACAAATGACGATTTAGCACCAAACGGAACATATATGGCGAAGTTGGCATATTGCGAATTATTTGCACATCAAACTGCTATCGCAATAAATCGTCACGCGCGAAAAGAGCAAAAAAATCAACGGCCAATTCGCGCAAAAAAATATGATTTGGTTGACAAGTTTTATTCTATCTTGCCATTTGAACTGACTGGTGCACAACAGCGAACTATTGATGAAATATTTGCTGATTTACAAAAGCCTGTCCCAATGATGCGTTTGATTCAGGGTGATGTTGGTTCAGGCAAAACTATGGTTGCGATGGCTGCCGCGGTTAAAATGGCTGAATCTGGCGCACAAAGTGTTTTATTGGCACCAACAGATACTCTGGCACAACAGCATTTTACTAAATTGGCGCCAATGTGTGAAAAACTTGGTTTGGTTTGTGATGTTTTGACTGGGCGCGACAAAGGGGCAGTGCGTCGTGAAAAATTGGTTTCTTTGCGTTCTGGTCGAACAAAATTAGCGATTGGGACACATGCACTATTTTCTGAAGATGTAGAATATAAAGATTTAGGCTTGGTCATTATTGATGAACAGCATCGTTTTGGGGTGGCACAACGAACAGCTATGCGTGAAAAAGGATATAATCCGGATATGTTGGCTTTGTCTGCAACCCCTATTCCACGAACATTATCCATGACGATTTATGGAGATATGGACGTTTCGATTATAAACGAAAAACCTGCTGGACGTATACCAATTAAAACATCAAAAATATCTGTGATGCGAACAAATGCTCTGATTGATAGAATTGCGCCACAAATTGAAAATGGTGCAAAAGTGTTTTGGGTTTGCCCGTTGGTCGAAGAATCTGAAATTTCTGATATGACTGCTGCCCAATCACGATTTGATGAATTGAAAAAGCGATTTCCGAACACAGGTCTGTGCCATGGTCAAATGGATAAAAAAGAACGTGACAAAGTTATGTCTGAGTTTGCAGATAAAAACTCTAAGATGCGTGTATTGGTTTCAACAACGGTCATAGAGGTTGGCATAGATGTTCCGTCTGCAACGATTATGGTTATTGAAAATGCAGAACGATTTGGATTGGCAGCATTGCACCAATTGCGTGGTCGCGTTGGGCGTGGTTCTTTGCAATCTTATTGCATATTACTTTACGGCAATAACATTACACCTGATGGCTTAAAAAGGTTGGATGTATTATGCGAAACCGAAGACGGATTTGCAATTGCTGAACAAGATTTAATGATGCGTGGTGTTGGTGAATTATTAGGAACTAAACAAAGTGGCTGGATACAATATCATTTTGTAAACTATCGCGAACACAGGGATTTATTCAAGTTGGCACAGACTGCTGCTATGAATAATAATGATGATGATAAAATCTGGGCAGCACAATTGCGTCAGATTTTTGACTGTTCAACTATCGCAGGTGCATAATGAAACACATATTGATAATTTTATTTGCTTTGTTTATCGGCTTTAATGGGGATGCCGCAACCCTGATTAACGACACAGAAATAGAATCTGGCATTGCAAAAATTGTTGTCCCCATTGCAAAAGTTGCAAATATACCAGAAGACAGATTAAAAATATACATTGTTCGCGATGATAATTTCAATGCGTTCGTTCGTGGTGGCGAGGATATTTATGTTTACACCGGTTTATTAAAACAAATTAAATCACCAAACGCTTTACGGGCTGTGTTAGCACACGAATTGGGACACACTATTGGCGGGCATATGGTTCAGATAGCTGAACGCATGCAAAATGAAATGATCCGCACAATGATTATTCAAGCATTAGGTATTGGTTTAATGGTTGCTGGCGGCAATCCGTCCGCGGGGGCCGGTGTAATGGCTGGTGCAGCAGGTATAGGTCAACAATCTATGTTATCTTTCACGCGAGACGAAGAACGTATGGCGGATGACATGGCTGTTGATTTAATGGTAAAAGCAAAACAAGATCCAAATGGCTTAATTGAAGTATTTGACCAAATGCGTGATTTGCACGGTGCTTTCGAAGACCGTATAAATCCAAATCGTATAAATCACCCATTAACAAGCGAGAGGTTGAATAACGCGAAAACAAAAATAAGAAATCTGAAAACTGTTCCAAAAAAATCGTCTGACGAAGTCGCACACGAAAACCAAGATTACGAAATCCTGCGTGCTAAGCTGATTGGTTATCTGGACAGTGACAAAACTGTTTTAGCACATTATCCATATAAAGACAAATCGGATTCTGCTATTTATGCACGTGCGATTGCAAATATGCGCGCAGGCAACTTGGACACCGCGAAAACGGGCACTCAAACATTATTGAAACGTTATCCCAAATCACCCTATTTCTATGAATTATTGGGTGATATAGAATATCAATACGGGCATTACGATGATAGTATTGATGCATATGAACAAAGTTTAAAATTATCAAATAATGCGCCACAAATTGAAACTGCTTTGGCTCTGGTATTATCCGAACGCAACAAACCTGGCGACAGTGAACGCGCAGGCGAATTATGCAGACGTGTTATATTAAACGAACCATCACCTTTGGCATATTGGATTTTGGCACGCGTATCAAGTGGCGCAACATCTGATTGGGCAATGGCTGAATTTTATAAAATGAATAACGACGATAAAAATGCAAAAAAATACGCTAAATCTGCACAAAAGAAGGCAAAAAAAGATTCCCCTGAATATATTAAATCTGGCGATATATTAAAAAAATAAAAACTTGAAAATAATCAGGATTTATATCATAATACAACTTGGGTAAAACCTAAAAGGAGAAACTATGAAAAAAGTATTATTAGCATTGTTTGCTGTTTTGACATTGGCTGCTTGCACAGGTTCTTATAAATCTGGTAATTGTGAATATGATTTCTTGTTACACAAAGACATTTCTATTTCCAAATGGATTGGTAGCTGTGGCAAATGATATATAACTATTATAACAAAACACCGCCAATTTGGCGGTGTTTTGTTATGTTATTTATGTTTTTCTTCCTGCAAAAATCCACCTGATTGCATTTGCCATAATTGATAGTATTTTCCCTTTTTGCGCAATAACTGTTGGTGGGTTCCCTGTTCTACTATTACCCCCTTATCTAGCACTATGATTCTATCCATATTGCGTAATGTAGAAAGACGATGCGCTATCGCAATAGTTGTTCTGCCTTTGGATAACTTTTCAAATGACTCTTGAATCGCAACCTCTGTTTCGCTATCCAAAGCACTTGTCGCTTCATCTAATACTAATATCGGCGCATCTTTTAAGAAGGCACGAGCAATTGCGATACGTTGTCTTTGACCACCAGACAATTTGATGCCTTTATCACCAACCAAAGAATTATATTTCTTTTCCGTTGCCATGATAAAATCATCAGCAGATGCGCTTTTAGCAGCTTTTCTGATTTCAGCCTTGGTCGCACCAAATTTACCATACCCAATATTTTCACCGATTGTACGATTAAACATAGATGGATCTTGCGGTATAAATGCAATTTGTGAACGCAAAGAATCTTGTTTGACATCTGATATATCTTGGCCGTCAATCAAGATTTGACCTTGCTTTGGTTCATAAAACCGCATCAGCAAATTTACCAATGTCGTTTTACCAGCACCAGATGGTCCAACAACCCCCACTCGTTCACCTGGTTTAATCCGCAAAAACAAATCTTTCAGCACAGGACGATTACGATAGCCAAACGCGATATGCTTGAATTCTATCAGACCATTTTTTACAACCAAATCTGGCGCATTTGGTTTATCTGTTATAGCAATCGGCATAACCAATTTGCTATACGCTTTCTTTGCATCTGCAAGATGGGTTATAACATCTGGTATCTGATTTATTATCGCGTTTATAGACCCCATAACCATGATATATATACTGGTGGTATAAACAACATCTGACACCTGCATTTGACCGCGCTGATACAATATTATGCAAAACATCATTGTTGTGCCATACAAAACATCCCACAACAACACAGGAAGGCTCCATGACAATCTTTGAACATATGCCGCCAAGAATTGTGTCTTTAATTTTTTCATACGCGGTTCTTTCAAGGCCTGTTCCTCTTTCTTGGCACCTGCGAAATATTTAACAATGGCATAATTAGAAAAACTATCCACCAATTTACCGCTTAATGCACTCGATGCCGTAGATGCATCTTCACTGGTTTTCTTTATACGCTTTTTCATTTTCCACATATACAGTGCACGTATAACAAAAGCGACAGTAAATAAATACGCAACATATTTATTCAACGCGAATAACATCCCGCCATTTATAAATACGATCATTATTCTGCCAATAATTTGTGTACACACATTAAACGCCCATACACCATCAGAAATATACCCTATTTGGCTATTGATGGAACCAGACATTTTGCTAGTCCAAAATTTCATAGATTGATTATGAACATATGTTGTCATAACCTCTGATACCTGGTTTCTGACTTTTGGTGCATTTTTGGTCCACAAAAAATTTCCCCAAATATTAGCAATATCTAATAACAAATACACAACAACAATCCATACAATTGTTGGTAATGCATATCGTACCAAAGACATACCTTCTGGAACAGATTCTTCAAACAGATGTATAAACATCTGCTGAGTATATGGCCAAATAATTCCGTCTGCGAAACATATCAAGTTCACTATGCAAAACAAGATTGATATAAACCAAAAACCTTTGAACGCATAATTTTTGTAAAACAGCCACAGCGACGAGGGCAATGCCATCGTGTTGGCTGATTTTTTAGTTTTGAAACGCATCTTTTATCCTTTTTCATAAAGGTTAAACAAAACAACCCGTCAATCAGACAGATTGTCGGTTAAATTGTTTTCAAACTAAACGCAAACATATACATTGGAAAAAATTCCCAAGTGGTTGATGGTGCATACTATATATCATATGAACATTTTTATCAAGAAAAAACTTGTGTTTTTATTTATTTCACAATATCGTGGAAAATTGTGGCGGGTAAAGTGCCACCTGTTATCTTGGACGACATTGGTGTAAAGTCATCTTTACCGACCCAAACCCCCATTACATACTCTGGTGTAGCACCAACAAACCACGCGTCACGATTATTATTGCTGGTTCCTGTTTTGCCACCAAATACATTTGTGGTATATGCACGTTTACCCGTTCCATTTATAACAACGTCATACAATAACTGTTTCATATATTCGACTGTGGTTTCAGACAGAATCTGAATTTCATCAGACGGATTTCTTTCATAAACTGTATTCCCATTTGCATCTTTGATTTTTGTTATTGAATATGGACGTACAGATTGTCCATCGTTCCAAATTACTGAATAAATCGTGGTTAAATCTAACAAACTCATTTCCGAAGCACCCAGAACAGTTGAATATTCTCGTTTTAATTTGTTTCCAACACCCAAACGTGATGCCATATTTAATACAGAATCTATACCGTATTGTTTGGTTAATTTTAATGGTACTGAATTGACACTTTTGGCGAAGGCTGTTGCCAATGTTATATCACCATAATATTTATCATTATAGTTTTTCGGGTTATAATCACCAATCGCAAACGGTGAGTCATTTACATAAGAATCTGGGGTCATACCGTTTTCCAAAGCAACCAAATACACCACTGGTTTGAACGAAGAACCAGGTTGTCGCAAAGCCAACGCACGATTAAACTGACTGACCTGATAATCATCGCCACCAACCATAGAACGTATTGCCCCATCACGCGCAATCGCAACTATCGCACCTTGATACTCACCAATATTAGACGACAATGTCGCGGCAACACGTGTCTGTAAATTTGTGTCGAGAGTAGTATACACATACAAATCTTGATTTATATTTCCAATTCTAGATTCTATTTCATCCATAACAAAGTCAGTCCAATAACGATATATATTTTTATCCTGCTTTATGTTTGTTGCTTTTAATTCACGTGCTGCACGTTGCGCTGTTTTCAATGGTATAAAGCCCTGTTTTACCATTTCAGTCAAAACAACACGTGCGCGTTTAATATTCCGTTCAGGATTTTTTAATGGGCTGTAAGTTGTTGGTGCCTTTAACATTGCCGCGATTTGTGCGCTTTCTGCCACAGTCATTTTATTTGCACCATGTCCAAACAACACACTGGATGCCGCATCTATACCGCGCAAACCACCAACTAATGATATTCGATTCATATACAAGTCCAGAATTTGATTTTTATCAAATCTGTTTTCCAACCAATAAGACAATATTAATTCTTGCACTTTGCGAGATACTTTTTTATCACGCGATAAAAATATGTTTTTTGCAGTCTGTTGAGTTATCGTTGAACCACCCGCGGCAAATCTACCATGAAACAAATTAACAAATAAAGCCCTGAATGTTCCCCGATATGACAAGGCACCATGTTTATAAAAATTTTTGTCTTCGATTGCCAAAATTGCCTGATAAACATGTGCTGGTAAAGTCTGAACAGATACGGGTGTCCCCATAATACGTCCATTAGATCGAATTTCTGTCCCATTTTTATCAAGAAAGACTATTGCTGGCTCACGTGTCTCGTGCAATATAGAATCTAAAGGTGGCATATGCAAAAATAAAAAAAAGATATATAAACCAGCAGCTGCAATTCCTATTAACCCCACATTAAAAAAGAAACCAAATACACGCGATTTAAC